>JANOFW010000233.1:0-4505 GCA_031413835.1 Planctomycetia bacterium | reverse complement strand
TGCCGCAGGTGGAGATCGTCTCGCCCACGCTGACCACCGAGATCTCGAACCCTGCCACGCTGCCCGTGCGTTGGTCCACCGAGTGGAAGCGCTGGGACGGCCTGAAGTACACGAACGCCTTCGCCGACGACTTCGCCGAGTCCGAGGCCGAACTGCGCTACGTCCCCCTCTACTCGCGCGACGGCGGCCAGACCTGGTTCAACATGCTCGACGACAGCCAGGCGCAGCCCGGCGAGCTGCCGCGGAATGCCGCGGGAGCAGCGGATCCCAGCCGCACCTTGAGCGACCTGACGCCCTCCGGCAACGAGACCTACGTCTGGTCCACCCCGGCCGCCGACTTCCCGCGGGGCGTCTACGTCCTACGCGTCGAGGCCTACCGCGCTTCTCAGCCCATGCACTACGCCCAGCACCAGGAGAAGATCCATGTGGACCGCTGAGCGCCGCGGCCGTCGTCACGGCACGCGCGGCTACACGTTCCTCGAGGTGGCCATGGTGATCGCCGTGCTCGGCGGCCTGAGCGCCCTGACCTCGCAGGCCCTCACCTCGGTGCGCGACAGCACCGACACGTTGGCCTCCTACCGCCGCGCCCAGCGCGGCGGCGAGCGCCTTGCCTACCAGATCCACGGTCTGGCCTCCACCGCGCGCAAGATCTACGTGCGCGGCATCGCCGGCAACGACTACCTGACGTCGCTCGACCTCACCCGCCGGCCGCCTGCGCCCAACGCGCGTCTGCCGCTGACCGAGGAGTACGAGCCGCTGGGGCGCGACGCGGCCGGCGTGCCCCAGACCGGCAACGTCATGCTGCTCGCCACCGAGACCGATCCGGTCACCTGCCTGGCCGACCCGGCCACGGCCAAGATCCTCTACCTCGACCTCTACCGCATGTTGTGCGTCTACCCGAGCGAGACGCGCGCCAAGGTGGTCACGCGCCGCGCCGAGAACGGCCTCGACCTGGTCATCTGGGCCAGCGCGGCCTACCCCAGCTACGTGCAGGTGTCCTCCATCGCCGACGCCGCCGAGCGCACGCGCGTCGTGCGGGCGCTCTACTCCACGCACGGCTGTCGCTACCTGTGGAACCCCGACCTGCCCCCCGAGCAGGCCTTCCACGCCATCGACGCCACGGGCAGCATCGCGGGGCTGCCGGAGACCGACCACGAGATGCCCGAGGACGCCGCCGTGTCGCCCGGGGGCCGGCTCATCCAGACCAAGCTGCAGCTCGCGCGCACCGATCCGACGATCTGGCAGCGGCGCGCGGTGCTGACCGTCGATGCCGCCGAGGACTGGGTCCCCGACGGCTTCGAGCTCAAGGTCGTGGGCACCTCCTCGCAGCGTAAGGTGTGGATGCGCCTGACGGTCGAGGCTCAGTCCATCACCCCGCGCGACACCGCCCACGACACCACGTTGATCGCGAGCCTGCGCGACCTCTAGCGACGGGCGGCTGACGCTTCTTTGTGCCAGCGTGCGCCGCGCCGGGCTGGGGGCGCTCGGGCCACCGCGTCGTCCTGATGTAGAAAGACTACACGGCGTCCTCCGCGGCGGCCCTCCGCACCCCATCCAGCGCGGCGATGCGTAGCAGCCCGGCGTCGTGCGGAAGGCACCGCGGCCGATGCTAGCCGCGTTGGACGAGAGCCAGCAGGACGCCGTAGCCGAAGAGCTCGCGCTTGCCCTCGATCTGGTGGGCGCCGCGGTGATCACGGTGCTCGAGGAGCAGCTTGAGCAGCCCGGCCACGTCCCTGGCCAGGGGCGCGTGCTTCTTGGCTACGGGGAAGCCTGGAGGGAGCGCGTCGTCGCCCCAGAGGACGGTGAGCACGGCGAGGCCGGCCGCGAGCGCCTCCTGGGGCCCCCGGCCCAGGCCGCGCGAGAGGGCCGTGCGGCTGGCGAGGACCAGCGCCACGTCGGCCTCGCCGACGGCCTCGGCCCGCGTGAGCTCGTGGCGCTCCATGGCCTCGGTCACCTGGACGACCAGCGCGGCATCGGAGGCGTGGTGGACGAAGTAAACGCGCATCGGCTGATTCTCCGGTTCAGAGGTCGTGCGGCACCAAGCGGAGGTCTCCCGCCGCGCACCGGCGCTCTGGATGGGCGGATTGTTGGGCGCCCCGCAAGCGGGGCGCCGTGGAGGGCCGCCGCGGTGGACGCCTTGCTGCCTGTCTTCACGAGTCTTTCTACATCAGGACGACGCGGTGGCCCGAGCGCCCCCAGCCCAGCGCGCCGCTAGGCCTCCCCGCTCAAGTCATACGGTCTCGCAATGGGCATGCGCCAGCCGACGCCGAAGGAGACGGGAGTCACCTTGAGCCCCGGTGCCAGCTGGCGGCGTTTGTACTCGTTTCGCTCGACCAGGCGCAGCACACGCTCGACGGTGGGGCGATCTTCGCCGCGCCCGACGATCTCGTGGAGCGACAGGCCCTGCTCGATGCGCAGCGCCAGGATGCGGTCGAGCACCGGGTAGGGGGGCAGCGAGTCGCTGTCCTTCTGGTCCGCGCGCAGCTCGGCGCTGGGGGGGCGTGTGATGGAGCGCGTGGGGAGTGTGCCCTCGGCCTCGTAGAGTCGCGCCAGCTCGTAGACCGACGTCTTCCAGACGTCGGAGAGGACCGCCAGCCCCCCGTTGGTGTCGCCGTAGAGCGTGCAGTAGCCCACGGAAACCTCGCTCTTGTTGCCCGTGGCCAGCAGCAGGTGACCGTGCTTGTTGGAGAGCGCCATGAGGAGCGCGCCGCGGATGCGCGCTTGCAGGTTCTCCTCGGTCACGTCGACGGCGGTGCCGGCGAAGGCGGGCGCCAGCACGTCGAGGAAGGCGGTGAAGGGCCCTTCGATGGGAATCTCGAGCCAGCGTGTCCCCAAGCGTCGTGTCAGCTCGCGGCCGTCCTCGCGGCTCATGGCGGCGGTGTAGCGGCTGGGCAGGCCCACCCCCAGGACGTTCTCGGGCCCCAGCGCCTCGGCCGCCAGGCAGGCCGTCACGGCCGAGTCCACCCCGCCCGAGAGGCCGACGAGCGCGCTGCGGAAGCCCGTCTTGCGCGCATAGCCCCTGAGACCCATCACCAGCGCGCGGCGCAGCTCGACGGCGGGCGCCAGGGCCTCGGCCGCCAGCGGGGGGCCCGCGAGCGCCGTCTCGAGATCTAGCACCTGCAGGTCCTCCTCGAAGGCCTTCAGGCGCGCCAGCTCGCGGCCGCGGGCATCCCACAGGCGGCTGCGACCGTCGAAGAGCACGTCGTCGTTGCCGCCGACCAGGTTCACGGCCACCAGCGGCACGCCCACGCGCCGGGCCTCGCCCGCGAAGAGGGCGCGGCGCTGCTCGTCCTTGCCCCCGTGGTAGGGCGAGGCGGAGATCGCCACCAGCAGGTCCACGCCCAGCCGCGCCAGGTCCCCCGGAGGGTCGGCGTCGTAGAGGCGGCGTCCCTGGGGCCGGTCCCCCGACCACAGGTCCTCGCACACCAGGAGGCCCACGCGCCGGCCGTCGATCTCGACCCGCACGGCGCGCTCGCCGGGCGCGAAGTAGCGCCGCTCGTCGAAGACGTCGTAGGTGGGCAGCAGCCGCTTGGCGTAGCAGGCCTCGATGCGCCCGCCCCGCAGCAGGGCCGCCGCGTTGAGCAGGGCCGGCCCGCTGGGCGCGGGGTTGCGCGCCAGCGTGCCCACCACCAGCGGCGGGCCGTCGGCTGTGGCGCGGGCCAGCTCCTCGGTCGCCTCCAGGGCCGCCCGCACCACCCCCTCGCGCAGGAGCAGGTCCCGCGGGGGATAGCCCACCACGGCCAGCTCCGGCAGCACCACGAGCGAGGCCCCCGCCCGGCGGGCCTGCTTCCAGGCCTCGAGGATCCGTTCGCGGTTCCCGGCCACGTCCCCGGCGGTCGTGTCGATCTGGGCCAAGGCGACGCGCACGCGGCCCAGCCTACGGCAGTGGGTCAATTTGGCGCTCCCGCGTGCGTGCGACCTGCCGGAGCGGGCGCGGCGCTGCGCCGGCTCCTCCTGACGTAGGCCGACTACGCGGCGTCGTCGCCGGCTTGGCGGCGCGCCTCGCCCGGCAGGTCGGTGTGCCACCGGCCATCCACACTGGCCGAACTGATCCAGGACCTCAGCCTACCGGGGGCAGGCGCGCGCCTTCCGCTTCCCCGCGTGGCCCTGCCCACAGGTGGGAAACACGGTTCCCAGCGCCGGGCCCAGGGGCGGCGACCGAAGTCCGGGCCGCGGTTCTGCGAGGGCGGGCTTGACGTACCTAGGCCGAGGGGTATAGGTACCCGCCGCCTGGGGGGGGAGCCCCCTCGGTCTTCGGAGACGCGCTCATGTGCTTGCTGGAACGGCTGCTGGCTGACGAGCCGACGCTCGTGCTCGACCTTGGGCCGGGCGCGGCCGTACGATCCGCCGGCGGCGGCGTCGTCCTTCCCGCCTTCCACGCGAAGGGGGACGAAGAGGAAGAGGAGGAAGAGGAAGAGGTCGAGAAGGAAGACGACGAAGAGGACGACGACGAGGACGACGACGACTTCGACGACCTCGACGAGGAAGACGACGACGACGACTGG
>JANOFW010000232.1:0-3929 GCA_031413835.1 Planctomycetia bacterium | reverse complement strand
AGGTGCCGCAGGAGGTCTGGACCTCGGCCTTGGAGTGGCTGCTCACGGCGCAGGAGCGCACCGGGCCCGAGGTGAAGCTGAGGATCACCGAGGCGCGCGGCGAGTACCGCGTCGTCTTCACCGAGGACGCCCGCGCGCGCGGCTTCCGCTACCGGCCGGAGAACATGCTCACCGGGGCGATGACCGCGGCGGGCTTGGCCGGCGTGGTGATCTGCCAGGACGAGCTCTGGGCCAGCCGGCGCTTCACCGCCGAACAGCGCAACCGCACACGCAAGTCGGTGCGCGACGCCATGGCTTGGCTGCAGGACAACTTCGACGTCACGCGCAACCCCGGCGAGTCCCAGGGCGGCTGGCACTTCTACTGGCTCTACGGCCTGGAGCGCGCCGGCATCCTGGCGCGCACGCGCTTCATCGGCACCAAGGACTGGTACCTCGAGGGCGCCACCTGGCTGCTGACCAAGCAGCGCCGCGAGGGCAGCTGGCAGTCCGAGCACCTGCTGCTCGACACGGCCTTCGGCGTGCTCTTCTTGAAGCGCTCCTCCCTGCGCGCGCGCGGCCCGGTCATCACCCCGGCCGAGCCCGCCGCCCCCGCGCTGAGCGCGCGGCGGGCCGCTCCCCTCCCCCGGCCCCCGCGCCCCCCGGCCCCCTGCGCTGAGACGGCCCCAGGAGTAGGATCGTCGCCATGCGCTCTCGCCTTCGCTCCATCGCCGTACCGCTCCTCGGCCTGTTCCTGCTCCCCTATCTCCTCGTCCTCGGCGCCGCAGGCGCCGAAGACGAGGAGCGCGACTGGAAGAGCGAGCAGCCCTGGAAGGACCTGATGGCGGCGGAGGCCAAGGCCCTGGCGCCGCTCCTGAAGCAGGCCGTGAAGGAGGACTTCCGCCGCCAGGCCTGGTACCTGGCCGACCGCACCCTGGCGGCCAAGCCCAGCGACGGGGAAGCCGCGGCGGCGCTCGAGAAGTGGAGCGACGTGCAGCTCCAGGAGGGCATGGACCCCACGCCGGAGTTCGTGGCCAAGCGCGACAAGGTGCTGGCGGAGCTGGGCGACAAGGTCTTCCACTTCGGCGAGCTGCTCGAGGCGGCGGGCATCGACCCGACGCGCTACTACGAGCTCAACGTGCGCGCGCACGCCTACGGCTCGACGAACGGCACGCTGCGGGGCGCCCTCGAGCAGGCGGGCTACATCTGGCTGGGCACCTTCCTGGACCACGAGAAGCAGCCGATCGCCGACCTCGCCGGGGCCAAGCTCGAGCGCCTGGGGTTCCCGCTGGAGTGCGACGATGCCTTCCTCAAGGTGCGCGTGCGCTGGCCCGAGGCCAAGTGTCTGACGCTGGGGCCCTGGAGGCTGATCACCGACCTCAAGCCCCTGGACGCCGTGCGCACGCTCGTGGCGCTCGAGAACGCACGCGAGCACGTGGTGGACCTGCTCGGCGGCGGGCCCAGCGAGGATGCGCGCCTGACCGACGTGGTGCTGATGAGCGAGGCGCTGATCTACGACAAGATCGGCCCGCGCCTGCTCACGCGCCCCGAGGACATGCAGGAGATGCAGAAGCGCTCCTCCTGGTACGACCGCCACACGGCGCCGCACAGCGACCGGCTGCTGGTGTGCTGGCGCGACCGGCACAACGGCTGGATCGGCGAGGACGCGGTGCTGCTCCACGCCTCGGCCAAGGTCGTGGCGCGCCAACACTTCGGCCAGAAGGCCGCCGGCTGGGTGCAGGGCCGCGGCGCCTGGCTGCTCGACGGGCTGGGCGGCGCCATGGAGGGCTTCGCGCGCGATGCCAAGACAGGCGCGAGCGAGATCGACCCGTCGCGCTGCTGGCGCCTGGGCGCGGCCAAGGCGCTGCGGCAGCAGGGTGTGCTGCTCAGCTGGGACAAGTTCATCGAGCTCGACGCGCAGAAGATCAAGGACTGGCCGCGACGCGACCTGAGCGTGGCTTTCCGCGGCGCCACCTACGAGGCCAAGGAGGTGGACGTCGGCGCCGCCCAGGCCACGGCCTTCGCCGTCGGGCTGCTGAAGGCCGACAAGGGCAAGGGCGCGCGCCGCCTGGGCGACCTGCTGCGCGACCTGATGAAGCGCGACAGCCTCCCCGACCTCGACAAGGTGGTCGGAGGCAAGAAGGGCCGCTGGCACGCCGAGGCCGAGAAGGCCATCGACGCCGCCACCGGCCGGTAGGGGCGCCCCCACGCGGGACGTGCCGCCGTTCAGCCGCGCAGCCTCTCGATCGTCTTCGTCGTGCTGCGTCCCTCGAGCAACGGCACGAGCACCACGCGCCCGCCGCGCGCCTTCACGACCTCGCTGCCCACCACGCCCTTGTCGGCCCAGTCCTGGCCCTTGACCAGCACGTCGGGGAGCACGTCGCGGATCAGGGGCTCGGGGGTGTCTTCCTCGAAGACCACGACGTGGTCCACGCTCGAGAGGGCCGAGAGCACCTCGGTGCGGTCGGCGGCGGGATTCACCGGACGCGCGGCGCCCTTGAGCCGGCGGACGCTGCCGTCGTCGTTCAGGCCCACCACCAGCACGTCACCCTCGGCGCGGGCGGCGGCGAGGAAGCGCACGTGGCCGGCGTGGAGCACGTCGAAGCAGCCGTTGGTGAAGACCACGCGGCGGCCCGCAGCGCGCTCGCGCGCCACCAGCGCGGCGATGTCGACGCGGGCCACCCGCTTGCTGCCGCCACGCCCCTCGCTGGCCAGGCGCGCGCCGATCTCCGAGCGCGTGATGGGCACCACGCCCACGTGCTCGACCTCGAGGCCCGCGGCCACGTTGGCCAGCGTGGCGGCCTCGAGGGGGCTCGCGCCCGAGGCAAGGGCCAGGCCGAGCACGGCCAGGACCATGTCGCCAGCGCCGGTGACGTCGAAGACCTCGCGCGGGGTGCTCGCGATGTAGGCGCCGGGACGCCCGGCCTCCTTGACGTACATGCCGTCACGGTCGAGGGTCACCAGGACGAAGGCGCAGCCGGTCTGCTCGAGCAAGCGCGCGGCCGCGCGCTCGGCGCCGGCGACGTCCCTCACCTCCAGCCCCGTGGCGCGCGCGGCCTCGGTCCGGTTGGGGGTGATGCAGGTCGCGCCGCGGTAGCGCTCGAAGCCCTCGCCCTTGGGGTCCACCACCACGGGCACGCCGGCACGTCGGCCGAAGGCGAAGAGCGCCGCGAGCACGCGCGGCGTCAGCAGACCCTTGGCATAGTCGCTCACCAGCACGCCCTGGGCCCCCACGAGCGCCTGCTCCAGACGCGTCAGCAGCTGGGCCTCCGTGGCCGCCGTGATGGGCGCCGCGGTCTCGGTGTCCACGCGCAGGATCTGCTGCGTGCCGGCGTGGCGCTGGGCGAGGTGGCGCGTCTTGAGCGTGGTGCGTCGGCCGGGCTCGGCGACGGCGACGAGCTCCACGCCCATCGCGCGCGCGAGGTCGGGCAGGCGCAGCGCGAGCGCGTCGTCCCCCACGGCCCCCAGCAGCGTGGTAGACGCGCCCAGCACGGCCACGTCGGCGGCCACCGAGGCCGCTCCGCCCAGTCGCTCGGTCTCGCTCTGGGCCCGCAGCACCTGGATGGGCGCCTCGGGGCTGATGCGCTCGACCACACCCTGGACGTAGCGATCCACCATCAGGTCGCCCACGACGACCAGGCGCGGCGCGCCCAGCGCGGCCAGGATCTCGGCCGGGGTGCGCGTCACGGCGCGCGCTCCGTGGGCGGGCCCTCGGCCGGCGGGCGGCTCAGGAGGTCGAGCAGCGCCAGGCGCAGCAGCGGCAGGCTGATCTCGTGGTGGCCAGCCACGTCGAAGCCCTGCTCGGCAGGCCGCTCGAGCACGTTCACGCGCGGGCGGTAGTGGCGCAGCATGTCGAGGTTGCCGGTCGTGAGGCGCACGCGACGCGCGGGATCGACGTTGTGCACCAGCGCCACGGCCTTCAGGAACACCTCGGGCAGCACGACCGCGCTGCC
>JANOFW010000231.1:0-2224 GCA_031413835.1 Planctomycetia bacterium | reverse complement strand
CCAGAAAACCCGACGTCTTGCCTTGGGCATCCGTTGGCCAAAGCTGCGGGTACTTCGGCACGATCGCGCCCTGCCTCGGCCTGTAGGCGAACAACTCCCGCTCGGCCTCGTGCAAGCCAAGGCAGCGATCTCGTGCGGCTCGCTCCAGCACGGCGCGATCCTGGGGCACGTCCTCATTCAGATGCATGTAGCCATGCCTCTCCTTCGGCGTGGCCCACACTCGCCGAAGAGCGGCGGCAGCACTCGCGGGGAGCTGGAGAGCCTTCTCGATGTCCGTAACCCGCCGAACATAGTCGCCGCGATGACGGAGTCCGTAACGCTTCGCCGTGTACTTCGTCAGTCCATCCGCCGCTGCGATCGAGAGCAGGATCGTGCCGAGCCAGTTGCCCCCGATGTACGCATCGCGCACGGACACCTCGGCGTGGGTAACCCAGGACTGCGGCGTGATGGTGACTCTGGGGAGTCGGGCCGCGCGACGAAGGCGGCCCCATCCCTCGCGCTGGATGCGCCCCAGCTCACCTTCGAGGCGTTCGCGCCGCCTCCGCCTCAGAATCGGGTCCGTTTGACGGGCCACGGCTACTTCGCTGTCCCGCTCTTGGACTTCGGATATTCCCGGTCCAGGGCCTCGATGCCTCTCTCCAGAGCGAGCACGAGTACCTGAGAGCGGTTCACGCGAAGCCCTTTGGTGGCGGCGCGTACGCGCTCCACGAGTGCATCGGCACGGTTGAGGAGTTCCGCCGGCAGGCGAAAGGAGGTAGGGACTTCTTTGGACACGGGATGAGACTCCAGGTCAGGGGGGCACGAGGGGCCCCGCAGGGGCTCGCGGGGCGTGCGCGCATCTTCACCGGGAGGGGACACTCGGCGGGGACTCACGCAGCGATCGCCCCGCCCGCGGCGATCCGGGCCAGCGTGGACGGGTGCCAGCGCCCCCCGGCCCGGGGCTTGGTCCCTTCTGCCTCCAGCCGGGCGGCGATGGCCCGCAAGGTGAGCCCCTCCGCCCGAAGCTGTCGCACGGCGGCCACCACGGCCTGCTCGGGCGCGTCGGCCTCGACGTGCGTCCCGTTGGCGGCGAGCCGGTAGCCGTAGGGCACTTGGCCCGTGCGCTCCCCGCGGGTGCGCTTCACGGCCAGGGCGGCGCGCGTGCGCGCCCGAATCACGAGGCGCTCGTGCTGGGCGAACAGGTCGAGCAGCCCGCGCATGAGGGCCGCCTCGGGCCCCACGCCGTTGCCGGCGCCGTCGGCGGCGGTCACTGTCGCCCCCTCGCGCTCGGCCAGCCGTTCGATCATGGCGGCGGCCACCACGTCGCGCGCGAGCCGGTCGCGCTTCGCCACGAGCAGCACCCCGGCCCGCTCCGTGCGCAGGGCGTCGAGGGCCAACAGCAGCCCGGGCCGATCCTCGACGGGGGCAGCACCGGACACCCCCCGATCCTCGTGGACGGCCACGAGCCGGACCCCCTGGGCGGCGCACCAGCGGGTGAGCGCCGCACGCTGGGCGTCGGGGGAAAGGTCCTGCCGATCCGTCGAGCAGCGGACGTAGCCGATCGCGGCGCGGGGGTCAACGGGCTTGCGGGCGGTGCGGGACATGGGCTGAGCCTCCAGGTACGTGCTACATAGTAGCACAACGTAGCCGATGCTCAAGGAAAGTGTTGCGCACCGAACGGTGCGAAACAGGGCGGGGGTCACGGGGCGTCCCCCTGCCCGTGCGTGGGGGGCGTCGTGTCTGGCCCCAGCGGGGGGAGGCCGCGGCGCTCGCGGGCTTGGTCGATGTACCAGCGATCCCACCGCTCTCGTGCCGCAGGGGTCTTGAGCGGGCCGCGCATGTGGGCGTAGACCCCTAGAGCCATCCCCGGCCGCGGACCCTCCATGGCTCCATACAGGAGCCGCGGGTCTGACCGCAGCCGGTCGATGCGCGCGTCGTGCTGCTGGGCGCTCGCGTAGGTGAGCCCGTGGCAGGTCCGGCAGCCGAAGTAGCGCGCGCGAGGGGGGAGGTAGACCTTCGCCACGCGACGGCCGCAGCTACACCCACCCGCCGCCAGAGGGCACCGGAGCCACCAGCGGCGCCCCCCAAACCCTGCGGGCTCTTCTTCCAGGGGAATCGGCTCCGTCACGTCCTCGCGCTTCCCGTCGAGCGTGACGCCGTACCGGAGCACCAGGGCCAGCCCGCCGGCTGCGGGCTCCACCGTCCACCCCACGCTTCCAGACTCACGGCCCCGGCAGGTCCAACG
>JANOFW010000230.1:0-4969 GCA_031413835.1 Planctomycetia bacterium | reverse complement strand
AGGATGGCGATGATGTCCTGCAGCTCCTTGTAGCGCTGCAGGATGCGCACCACCTCGCGCGCCACCTTGTAGTGCTCGGCGCCCACGTACTGCGGGTCCATGATGCGCGAGCGGCTCTCCAGCGGGTCCACCGCCGGGTAGATGCCCTTCTCCGCAATGCGTCGCTCGAGCACGGTGAACGCGTCCAGGTGCGTGAAGGCCGTCGCGGGCGCGGGGTCGGTGAGGTCGTCGGCGGGAACGTAGATGGCCTGGATCGAGGTGATGGCGCCGCGCTTCGTGGAGGTGATGCGCTCCTGCATCTCGCCCATCTCGGTGCCGAGCGTGGGCTGGTAGCCGACGGCCGAGGGCATGCGGCCCAGAAGCGCCGAGACCTCCGAGCCCGCCTGCGTGAAGCGGAACACGTTGTCGATGAACAGCAGCACGTCGGTGCCCTTGCTGTCGCGGAAGTACTCGGCCATCGTGAGCGCGGAGAGGCCCACGCGCAGGCGCGCGCCGGGCGGCTCGTTCATCTGGCCGAACACCATCACGGTCTGGTCGAGCACGGACTTGCCCGTGTTCCCGATCTTGGCCTCCTGCATCTCGAGCCACAGGTCGTTGCCCTCGCGGGTGCGCTCGCCCACCCCGGCGAAGACCGAGTAGCCGCTGTGGAAGCGCGCGATGCGCGCGATCAGCTCCTGGATCACGACCGTCTTGCCCACGCCGGCGCCGCCGAAGAGGCCCGTCTTGCCGCCGCGCACGTAGGGCGTGAGCAGGTCGATCACCTTGATGCCCGTCTCGAACAGCTGCGTCTTGGGCTCGAGGTCGCGAAACGCCGGGGGTGCACGGTGGATCGGGCGCCGCTCCGTCGCCTTCACGGGCCCACGCTTGTCCACAGGCTCGCCAAGCAGGTTGAACACGCGACCCAGCCCAGGTTCGCCCACGGGCACGGTGACCGGCCCACCGGTGTCGAGCGCCGCCTGGCCGCGCACCAGGCCGTCGGTGGAGCCCAGGGCCACGCAGCGCACGCGCCCGCCGCCGAGGTGCTGCTGCACCTCGCCCACGAGCCGCTGCGTGCCCTCGCGGCGCGCCACCTGGCACTCCACGGCGTTGTAGATCGCGGGCAGCTGCGCCTCGGGGAACTCGCAGTCGAAGGTGCTGCCGATGACCTGCGTGATCTTTCCGTTCGTGGCCATGGGGGGCTCCGGGCGTGTCGTGCGTGACGTAGGAGGTGGGAGTGGGAAGGGGGCGGGCTACTCGAGCGCCGCCGCGCCGCCCATGATCTCGGAGAGCTCCGTGGTGATCAGGGTCTGGCGGCTGCGGTTGTAGATCATGGTGAGCGCCTTGATCATGTCGCGGGCGTTGTCGGTGGCGGCCTTCATGGCCACCATGCGCGCGGTCTGCTCACTGACGGCGGCGTCGAGGAAGGCCTGGAAGAGGTGGATGCGCACGCTGCGCGGGAGCAGCGCGGAGAGGATCGTGGCCGCGTCGGGGTCGAAGATGGGGTTGCCGGTGGGAGGGGGGCCCTTCGACTCGGGTGCTGCGCGCCCTCGCTCAGGGTCAGCGGGTTGCAGGCGGAGGGGGAGCACCTGCTCCGAGACCACCCGCTGACGCGAGGCCGTCTCGAACTTGGTGTAGACGACGTGCAGCTCGTCGATCTCGCCCGCCGCGTAGCGTGCGAGGAACGCCGAGGCGATCTCGTCCACCTGCGCGTAGGTGGGCTTGTCGTCGAACTGGCGGTGCAGCGCGGCCGGCACCACCTTCTGGAACTTGAGCAGGCCGCCCAGCTTCTTGCCGGAGGCGTGCACCTCGTGCTCGACCTTGCGTTCCTCGAGGCGCCGCCGCTGGGCCGTCAGCTCGCGGCCGACGTTGCCGTTGTAGCCCCCGCACAGGCCGCGGTTGCCCGCGATGGCCAGCACCGCGATGCGCTTGGGCTCGCGCGCCACGAGCAGCGGGTGCACGAAGCCGCTCGCGGCAGCCGCCAAGCGGCCGATCAGGCTCGTGAGCCGGTCCGTGTACGGACGGGCCGCCACCGCACGGTCGAACGTGCGCTTGAACTTCGCCGTCGCGATCATCTGCATCGTCCTCGTGATCTTGGCGATGTTCTGGACGGCGTGGCGTCGCTTGTGGATGGCGCGCGGCTTGGCCATGGCTCCCTTCGGGGGACGGCGGGACGGGGACGGTGGGACGGGGACGGTGGGAGGGCGGGGACTAGCGCGGGTCGGCGGCCTGGCCGGCGAGGAACGACTTGGTGAAGTTCGTCAGGATGCGGCCCAGCTCGGCCTCGAGGGCGTCGTCGAGGTTCTTCTTCTCGAGGAAGCCCTGGCGGAAGTCGGCGTGGCTCTCCAGCACGTGGGCCAGCATCTGCTCCTCGTACTCGCGCACGCGGGCGATCGGCACCTTGTCGAGGAAGCCGGCGGCAGCGGCGTAGATGATCGTCACCTGGTCGATGACGTGCATCGGGCGGTACTGCGGCTGCTTCAGGATCTCCACCATGCGACGGCCGCGGTCGAGCGAGGACTGGGTGTTGGCGTCGAGGTCGGTGCCCAGCTGGGCGAAGGCTTCGAGCTCGCGGAAGGCCGCCAGGTTCAGGCGCAGGCCGCCGGCCACCTTCTTGTGCTTCATGGCCTTGATCTGCGCGTTGCTGCCCACGCGCGAGACCGAGATGCCGACGTCCACCGCCGGGCGCACGTCGGCGCGGAACAGGTCGGGCTGCAGGTAGATCTGGCCGTCCGTGATCGAGATCACGTTGGTGGGGATGTAGGCCGAGACCTCACCCTCCTGCGTCTCGATGATCGGCAGGGCCGTCAGCGAACCGGCCCCCAGGTCGTTGCTGAGCTTGCAGGCGCGCTCGAGCAGCCGGCTGTGCAGGTAGAAGACGTCGCCCGGGTAGGCCTCGCGTCCCGGAGGGCGGCGCAGCAGGAGCGAGATCTGGCGGTAGGCCACGGCCTGCTTGGTCAGGTCGTCGTAGACGCACAGCGTGTGACGCTTGTGCTTGTACATCAGGTGCTCGGCCATCGCGCAGCCGGCATAGGGCGCGATGTACTGGAGCGGGGCCGGCGCGGCGGCCGAGGCCACGACGACGATCGTGTAGTCCATCGCTCCGGCGCGCTTCAAGTCCTCGACCACGCCGGCCACGGTCGAGTCCTTCTGGCCCACCGCGATGTAGACGCAGATCACGTTCTCGGACTTCTGGTTGATGATCGTGTCCACCGCGATGGCTGTCTTGCCCGTCTTGCGGTCGCCGATGATCAGCTCGCGCTGACCGCGGCCGATGGGCGTCATCGAGTCGATGGCCTTGATGCCCGTCTGGAGCGGCTCCTTCACCGGTTGGCGGTCGGCGATGCCGGGGGCGATCATCTCCACCGGGCGCGTGGTCTCCTTCTGGACCGGCCCCTTGCCGTCGATGGGGTTGCCCAGGGCGTCCACCACGCGGCCCACCAGGCCCAGGCCCACGGGGACCTCGAGCAGCGTGCCCAGGCGCTTGACGCTCATGCCCTCCTTGAGCCCGTTGGCGTCGCCCAGGATGATGGCGCCGATGGAGCCCTCTTCCAGGTTGAAGACCTGGCCGCGGACGCCGTTCTCGAACTCGAGCATCTCGGCCGCGCCGGCCTTGTCCAGGCCGTAGATGCGCGCGATGCCGTCGCCCACCTCGAGGATCGTGCCGACCTCGGCCACGTCCACCTTGGTGTCGAACGTCTCGAGCTCCTTGCGGATGACGGCGGTGATTTCCTCGGGCTGGAAGCGCACGCGAACCTCCTCGGGGGGACCTAGCCGGATGTGGGGGTCGTTCGTTCGACGATCGAGTCGTAGAGCCGGGTCAGCTTGCGACGCACGCTGCCGTCGGCGAGCCAGTCGCCGATGCGCAGCAGGGCGCCGGCCACCAGGTCCGGCCTCACGACGTTCTTCATCACGGGCTGCTTGCCCGTCGCGGTCTGGACCAGCTGGCTCCAGCGCGCCAGACGCTCGGGCGGCATCGGCACGGCCGTGGTCAGCGTCACCGGCACGCGTCCCAGGCGCTCGTCCAAGAGCAGGCCGGCGGCGTCCGAGATCTCCGGCAAGAGCTCGAGGCGGCCCTTGCGCGCGATCAGGCTCACGAAGCTCGCCACCAGCGGCGGCAGCGTGGCGCGGAAGCGGTCGTAGGCCTGGCGCTTGGTGGCGTCGGCCATGGTGGCGGCGAGGAAGAACGTGCGCATGCGGCGGTCGGCGCGCCAGGCCGCGGCCACGGCGCCCAGGGCCGCTCCGGCGTCGCGCGCGGCCTCCAGGCCCCCTAGAGCCTGGGCAGCGTCGAGCAGCGCCTGCGCGTAGGCCCAGCAGCCCGAGGATTTGCTGGTCGCAGCCATCAGCTCTTTCGACCGGCCCGCGCGGCCTGGATCTGCCCGACCACGTCGTCCACGAGCGTCGCATGGCCGCTCGCGTCGAGCTGCTTGCCGATCATGCGCGCGGCGGTCTCGGTGGCCAGACGGGCGGCGTCCTTCACCAGCCCGTCCCAGGCCGTCACGCGCGCCTGCTCGATTTCCTTCACGGCGCGCTGCGTGGTGGCCTCGGCGGTCTTACGCGTCTCCACGTCGATCTGCGCCCGCAGGGCGAGAGCGTCCTTCTTGGCTTCTTCGAGGATCGCGCGGGCCTCGTCGGCGGCGTGCGCCAGCTTGCCCTCGTACTGCTTCATCACTTCCTGGGCCTTGGTGCTGGCGGTCTGCGCGTCGTCCACGGCCTTCTGGATGGTGGCCTCGCGGGCCTTCAAGCCGTTCAAGATCGGCTTCCAGGCCACCTTGGAGAGCACGATCACCAGGATCACGAACACGCCGATCGCCATGCCCACCGCCAAGGGATCGATGTCCATCAGCCCGGGGCTTGCCTCGCCCTCGGGGCCGGGCTCGGAGGCCAGGGCCGGGGTGGCGAACGCCACGAGCACCAGCAGCAGCAGGAGGAACCACGAGCGACGCATGGCGAGGCTCCGAAGGGTCTGGGTCGGGGAGCGAGGGCGAGCGAC
>JANOFW010000229.1:0-7163 GCA_031413835.1 Planctomycetia bacterium | reverse complement strand
AGCGCCAGAGCGAGCAATCGATCCCACTCCTCGAGGGTGAAGGCCTCAGCCGCCTTGCGCACGTTTCCGCCCGCATTGTTGACCAGCACGTCGATCGGCCCACCTTCGGCCACCAGCCGCTCGACGCCCACCCGGCTCGCCTCACGGTCGGTCACGTCCGCAACCAACGTGTGCGCCCGCCCGCCCCGCGCGCGAATTGCAGCCGCCACGCGCTCGAGGTCATCGACGCTGCGCGCGACCAGCACGACCTCGGCGCCGTCGGCGGCCAGCCTCTTGGCGATCGCCTCGCCCAGGCCGCGCGAGGCCCCGGTGACGAGCGCGCGCCGGCCGGCGAGCGCACCCATCAGGAGGGCTTGAGGTGCGAGACGCTGTAGCTCAAGCGGGTCCCGCCGGCCCCCGGGCTCACCGGGGGCACCTGGCCCTCGAGCGTGCGATCGCCGCGCGGCGGCGCCACCTCAGGCTCGACCAGCACGGCGATCTCGTCGCCGCCCGGCAGCCGGCCCATGAGCTCGAGCAGCTGGCGCTGCGTGTCGCGGGTGAAGACGCTGCCCTCGAGGCGCACCGAGCCGCCGACCACCACCACCTTGAGCTTCTTCTCGTCGCGCAGCACGGGATGCGCCTTGAGGGCGGCCCTCAGGCGCACGGCCAGCGGATGCTCGGGGGACGCGGCGGACTCGGCCATGGCAGGGGGCTCCGGGGGCGGGGGCCAGCGTAGCGCGGCCTCCTGCCGGGGCCAGCCGTTCTACAGCACCTCCGCCGTGCCGCCCCCCGCCACGGCGAGGCGCTGGCCGGCGCGGGCCAGCGCGTGGCGCACGAAGCCCAGGGCCGCCGCGCGACCGTCTTGGCCCGCGACCACGGTGGTCAAGCGGCCCACCGCGCGTTCGCCGTCGAGCAGCGCCGTGCCCGCGAGGGGCGGCGTCGGCGTCGTGAGCGTCAGGCGCACGAGCAGGGTGGGAGGGTGCCCCCGATCACGGGCCATGACCACGGGCTCCTGGCCCGGGAAGCAGCCCTTGGCGTAGGAGACGGCGTCCTCCAGCCGCGCTTCGTTGGGCAGGATGCGCTCGTCGAGCTCGGCCCCGGCGGCGGGCACGCCCTCCTCCACGCGCGCCGTGTCCAAGTCGGCCTCGGTCCACGGCACGCCGACCTGCGTGATGGCCGCCAGCAGCTGCGCAGGGGGCTGGGACTCCGCGAGCACGTGCAGCGCCGCACGGCGCCCGAAGGCCAGGGGCAGGAGCAGCGCGCGCGCCCCAGCGATCTCCAGCACCTCGATCCGACCGAGCTCGGTCGCGCGCGTCCCGAGCAGGGGCGCGGTCACGGCCTGGACGTTTGGGCCCACGAGCAGCGCGCGCCAGCAGGCCTCGCTGCGGTCCTCGAAGGTGACGTCGTCGGCGATCACGTAGCGCTCAAGGGCCGGCAAGGCTTCAGGCGAGGCGCCGGGCGCGATGTCGAGCAGCAGACGCGCGCCCAGGTTCCACACCAGCATGTGGGCCAGGATGCGCCCGGTGACGCTCAGGTAGCAGGCCGGCGCGCCGCGCCCGGCCCCCAGGCCCGCGATGTCCTGCGTGAGCATGCGGTGGAGGTAGTCCACGCGGTCGGCGCCCGTCACGGAGACGATCCGACGGCCCGTGAGGACCAGACCGCCGAGGAGAGGCTCGAGCGCGGCGTTCACCGCCGGGGGACCCAGGGCACGTCCGCGCAGCCCGCCGCCGCGTTGGCCGCCCGCGCCTGCACGAAGAGCAGGTCGCCGAGCCTGTTGAGCCAGCGCACGAAGACGGGATCGAGCGTCTCGCGCGCGGCCAGCCCGACGATCAGGCGCTCGGCACGCCGGCACACCGTGCGCGCGACGTGCAGGCGCGCGGCCGGCTCGGCGCCGCCCGGCAGGATGAAGGTCTTGAGCGGCGTCAGGCCCGTCTCGAGGCTGTCGATGGCCTGCTCGAAGGGCGTGACGTCGGCCTCGGTCAGGCGGGCGATGCCCGGGTCCTTCCCCGGCGCCGTGGCCAGGAAGGCCCCGAGACGAAAGCAGCCCTCCTGCGCGCGCTCGAGCACACGATCGATCTCCGGGGGCTGGCCGGCGGCGCGCGCCCAGCCCAGCGCCGCGTTGAGCTCGTCCACGGTGCCGTAGGCCTCCACGCGCTCGCTGGCCTTGCTCACGCGCGCGCCGCCGAAGAGCCCCGTGCTGCCGTCGTCGCCGGTCTTGGTGTAGATGCGCATGGTGCCCATCCTGCCACGTTCCGAGCCTCGACGCGCCGGACGATCGAGGGTGGGCGTGGCGCGCTCGCGTAGGATCGCCCCCCAGCCCCCCGGAGCCGTCGTGAAGCCCAAGAGCCCCCTGATCGCCGTGTTCCTCACGGTGGTGATCGACCTGCTGGGGTTCGGCATCGTCATGCCGCTGCTGCCGCGCTACGCCGAGCTGCACGGGGCGACGGGCCTGCAGCGCGGGCTCTTGTTCGCCTGCTTCTCGGGCATGCAGTTCCTCTTCGCCCCGCTCTGGGGACGCCTCTCCGACCGCGTCGGTCGCAGGCCCGTGCTGCTGCTGGGCCTGGTGGGCTCGGTGGTGGCCTACCTGCTGTTCGCCGTGGCCGAGCTCACCGACTTCGCGCTACCGCTGCTGTTCGTCTCGCGCATCGCGGCGGGCATCTCCGGCGCCACGATCAGCACCGCCTCGGCCTACATCGCCGACGTCACCACGCCCGAGCAGCGCGGCCGCGGCATGGCCTTGATCGGCGCGGCCTTCGGCATCGGCTTCACGCTGGGCCCGGTGATCGGCGGGCTGGGCCACGCGATCCACGTGTCGGCACCCGGTCTGTTCGCGGCGGGCTTCTCGGCGCTGGCCTTTCTCTTCGCCTGGCGCAACCTGCCGGAGCCGGAGCGGCATCGCAGCGTGCGCACAGCCGGCTGGCTGGAGCGCTCGGCCGTGCGCACGGCCCTGGCCACGCCCAGCATCCTGCGGCTGCTGCTCCTGGCCGTGCTGGCCACGGCGGCCTTCGCCATGTTCGAGAGCACGCTCTCGGTGCTCACGCACCGCCGCCTGGCGCTGAGCACGCCCGAGAACGGCTGGCTGTTCGCCTACGTGGGCCTGTGGCTGATCCTGGCCCAGGGCCTGCTCGTGCGGCGCCTGCTGCCGCGCCTGGGCGAGGTCCGCCTGGTGCGCGCGGGAGCCCTGCTGCTCGCCCTGGGCCTGGCCGCCATCGCGTTCACCACCACGACGGCCGCGCTCTACGGCGTGATCCCGCTCACGGTGGTGGGCTTCGCCTTCCTCACGCCCTCGCTCTCGAGCCTGGTCTCGCGGCGCACCTCGCCCCAGACCCAGGGCGAGGTGCTCGGCCTCTACCAGTCGGGCCTCTCGCTGGCGCGCATCATCGGCCCGCTGGCCGGCAACGCCCTGCAGGACGTGCGCCTGGACCTCCCCTACCTGGGCGGAGCGGGCGCGCTGGCCCTGGCCTTCCTGCTGGCGCTGGGCCTCAGGGAGGCGCCGTCAGCCCCAGCGTGACGTCGATGCCGGTGACCACTGTGCCGGGCACGAAGGGCAGCGGCGTCGCCAGGTCTTGGGTGAACCCGCCGACCCAGCCGCACAGGTCGTAGGGCTCGCAGGTGAATCCGTCGGCGTCGAGGTCTTCGCCGGCGCGCACCTGGTAGGTGGCCTCTTTGAGCCTGGAGAGCACGTAGCGGTAGTCGTGCTGCGGATGCGCCGTGGCGAGGCTGGGCACGCCGCCGCTCTCCTCGTCGATGGCCACCACCCGCAGCAGGCTGCCGGCGCGCGGCCAGACGCCCACGGCGGCGATCACGCGCACCAGGCCCAGGGCCCCCGTCGGCGAGTAGAGCCTGAGGGTGCCCGAGACCCAGGTGACGCCGGGGGGCGTGCGCGAGCGGTCCACGAGCACGTCGAGGTGCGAGGCGCTGACATCGGCGCCGGGGAAGTTCTCGACGAAGGCGGTGCCGAGCCAGTCCCCGCCGTCGTCGGTCACCGCCTGGGCGCCGAGCAGGGTCAAGGTGCCGCTGCCGCTGTTGACCAGCGGGATGCGCTTGGAGGCCTCGAGCCCGAGGAAGCGTAGGCCCGCCACCGGCAGGTGCAGCCGCGGAGGCGCGGTCAGCGGCGTGCCCAGGTGATCGAGCAGGCGCTTCAAGGCCGTGTGTGCCTGGACTAGCCCCCAGCCGTGCAGGTCGTCCACCCCGGAGGAGCCGCGGTCGAGGGCGCTCTGCTCGAGACGCGAACGCAGCTGGCCCCGGCTGAGCGAGGGATCGAGCGAGAGCAGCAGCGCGGCCGCCGCGCTCACGTGCGGCGCCGCCTGGCTCGTCCCCGATTGGAAGACCACGTCATACGGCGCGGGGTAGAGCGTCTCGTCACGCGCGGCCGAGGGCACGGCGTCGGGCCAGCCGTCGCCCTGGGCGTCTTGCAGCGAGAAGCCGCCCGGGGCGCACAGGCCCACCTGCGGGCCACGGCTGCTGTAGGAGGTCCCGTTGAGCATGCCGTCCACGGCCCCCACGGCGAGCACCGTCGGGAACAACGCCGGGTAGAGCACGGCGCTGCCGTCGTTGCCGCTGGCCGCCACCAGCAGCACGCCCTCGCCGTAGGCGGTGGCGCAGGCCGCCTCGAGCTCGGCGCTGTAGGCAGTCGTTCCCAGCGAGAGGTTCACGACGCGCAGCGGTGCGCTCAGACGGCGCCCGTCGAGGGTCGTGAACTGGCCGCTGGCGAAGAGGATCGCATCGGCCACGTCGCTCACCAGGCCGCCGCCCCGGCCCAGCGCGCGCAACGGCATCACGCGACAGCCCGGCGCCAGGCCCGCCACGCTTTCGCCGTCGTCGGCCTTGCCGGCGACGAGCGCGGCCACATGGGTGCCGTGCCACAGCGACTGGCCGTTGCCGGCGCCGTGGTCGCCCATGTCGGTGGGGTCGCCGTCGCGTGCGTCACCGTCGGCGGCGAGCGCGGGATCGCTGATGAAGTCGTAGCCCGCCACGGTCTGCCCGGCCAGCGCGGGGTGAGCGGTCACGCCGGAGTCGATCACGCCCACGACCATCGAGGCCACGCCCCGGGTGACATCCCAGGCCTCGAAGGCGCCCACGGCGTGCAGGTTCCACTGCCGCGCCAGGTCGGGGTCGTTCGACGTGCCCAGCGGCAGGACGCGCCAGTCGGGCTCGGCCCAGAGCACGTCAGGATCCCCGACGAAGCCCGTGGCCGCCTTGCGCGCTCGCGCCACGCCGGAGCCCGGCTTCTCACCTCCGGAAGCGATGGTGGCGGGGGCGCCGGGGGAAGCCCCCACCACCACGCGGCAGGTCCCCGAGCCTGTGGGCGCTCCCAGGGCATGCCCGTGCTCTCGTGCCCAGGCCGCGGCATCCACGCCGGGCCTGAGGCGCACCAGCACGTGCTCCTCGCTGCACTCCGAGAGCGCCCCCCCAGCCAGGGCGGCCGGCGACGGTTCGGCAGGCTCCCGCTTGGGCGCGGGCGGAGGCGGCAGCGCGGGATCGCTGGTCACAAAGGTGGCGACCCAGGGCGTGTGCCCGGCCAGCAGGCGCAAGGTCACGAAGACCGGCGCGCTCGCGGCGCTCTGGAACGCGACCTCGAGCGGGCTTGCGCCGGAGGCTGAGTCGAGCAGCGCACCCCCCGCGTCGTGCACCTCGAGCGTCATGGCGTTGACGCCGCCGCCGACTGGATCCACCGAGCGGTACTCGAGCGTGAGGGCCACGTCGCTGGGCGCCAGCACGACGTAGCGCAGCACATCGGAGGCGTCCGCCGCACCGTAGTGCGCGGCCGTGGTCCCCAGGTTGCCGACCACCTCCAACTGGGTGCGCGCGAAGGCGGGCGGCAGGCGATAGGCCTGGGCCTGCGTGCCATTGGGCTCGCGCTCGGCGATGCGTCCCAGGGAGGTGTCCGGCAGGCTCACCGCGCCCCAGAAGCCCGTCGCCTGGGACTCGACCGGGGGTGGGGAGGAGCCGCCACCACCACCGCCGCCGCAAGCAGCCAGCAGGCTCAAGCCCACCACCGCCTGCAGGCGTAGCGCGAGCCGGGAGGCCGTGAGCGAGCGGCGCAGGGGCTTGCGCGCCGCGGCGAGAGGAGGGGCGAGGAGGGGACGCACGGGAGCTCAGTGACGGCGCCTACTGTCGCGCCGCCCCCGCCGCCGGAGGGAGGCACAGCCCGTCCCAAGCCCGCCCGGATGCTACCCGGAAGCGGCGGTCGCGACGGCCCGCCCCCGCACCCCCTGGGCGTCGTCGCTAGACTCGGGCCGGAGGCCAAGGCATGCGCGTTCTCCTGGGGTTGGTGGCGGCGGCCGCGCTGGGACTGGGCGCCTGGCTGCTGCTACGCGGCCCTGCCGACGAAGACCTGACCCTCGAGGGGCTGGAACGGGTCGCCACGGCCCCCTCCACCGGCCCCACGCTCGAGGGGCTTGAGGGCAGCGAGCGCTCGCCGTCCCGGGCCCCCAGCGGGCACTCGAGCATCGCCGGGCGCGTCAGCCGCGATGGCAAGCCGGTGGCAGCCGAGGTCACGCTCAAGTTCCTGCACGGGCGCGTGGGCCCCGACCGGACCTACTCCCGTCGCGGCGTCGAGTACTACCGCCGGGTGGTCTTCGGCCGGCCTCCCGCCACGCCGCTCGTCGTCGCCACGCGCCCGACGGACACCGAGGGCCGCTTCGAGCTCGCCGGCCTCGGGGTGGGTGTGTATCGCGTCGAGGCGCGCGCCGCCGACGGCGCACGGGGCCTGAGCGTGGTGGCCGTGGGGCCGGATGGCGTTCGCGCCACGACGGAGGTGCGTCTGGCCGCATCCGGTGCTGCCTTCGAGGGACGCGTGGAGTGGAGCGACGGCACGGCGTTCGAGGGCGACCTGATCGTGACCCCCACCGCGGGCGTGCAGGACGGCTGGGGCACGTCCTTCCGCAGCTCCGCCGAGGGTGTGGCGGCGACGCTCACGGACGGCTCGTTCCGACTCGAGGGGCTGGGTATCGGGCGCTTCAGCGTCCAGGTCGCCGCCGGGGACGAGCTGCTGGCGTCTGGACCCAGCGTCGCGCTCCCGCAGCAAGAGCCCTACAAGCTGGTCGTCCTACGGCCCGCGCGGGAGATCACGGGTCGCGTCCTCGTACGAAGCGAAGAGACGCCGATCCCCGACGCAGAGATCTACGTCTGGGCGCGGGGCGCGGAGGGTGGCCCCACGGCACCCTCGACGCGGACGACGA
>JANOFW010000228.1:0-7497 GCA_031413835.1 Planctomycetia bacterium | reverse complement strand
CGAGCGCCTGCTGGCGGCCGTCGGCGCGCTCGAGAACGTGGCGGCGACGGAGTTCCTCAGCCGGGAACCGTGAGAGGGGCCGCGGCCCGGGCTACTTGGTGCCGACGCCGCCGGCGGCCACGATCACGCGCAGCATCTTGGGCTCGCCGTCGAGCTTCCAGCCCTCGCGCTCGAAGCGGATCATGCTGTCCTCCGCCTGGAACTCGTCGCCGCGGCGGGTGTACTCGATGTCCCAGAAGCGGCGCTCGAGCAGCTCCTGGACCTCGGTCTCGGGCGTGGGGAGACGGTCGCTGTTGGCCTCGCGGGCCTCCTGGCGCAGCGCGGCGAGGATGGCCTGGTTGCGCTCGTAGTAGGCCGCGTCCACGATCACGGTGCGGTCGCCGGGGTACTTCTCGACCTTGAAGACGGCCACGCTGCTCACCAGCCCGTGGATCTGCACGTGCACGCGGTCGTACATCGGGCACAGGCGGCCGAAGAGGGCCACGCAGGAGATGGTCTGGCCGGGCTCGATCTTGCCCATCGTCTCGCTCAGCATCGGCAGCTTGGCGTCCTTCTCCTGCTTGCGTACCGCGTCGAGGGCCTCCACCAGGGGCAGCGCGTAGTAGGGCGCGTTGGGCTTGGTGTCCACGATGGCCCGCACCATGGGCCGCCACTCACGCGCGAAGGCGGTGTTGTTGGTGACCTTGAGGGTCATGTAGTGGTAGGCCGTCGTGGCACCGGCCGAGTCGGTCCAGGCCACGGTGTTGAGCGGGCCATGCTTGAGGTCGAGGATCCAGCGTCCCGCGCCCGCCTTCTCGACGGCCTCGTCGGCGCCGAAAGCGCCTCCGGCCAGGGCGCAGGTGAGCACGAGGGCAGAGGCGAGTCCGAGGATGCGCATGGGGGGTCCTTCCAGGCGACCGCCCGTCGGGGGGCGGTTTGAGGGGAACGCGGGAGCATAGCGTCCCGGGCGCTGCGAGCGCAAGATCCGGCCCCCGACGGGGATAGGCGCGGGGAGGGGCCCGGGAGCCGGCGGTGCGGGCAGGCGGGCGCCCCGGCCCGGGAGGGGCCCGGGGAGGGGGGCGCGGGGGAGGGCCCCCCTCAGTTCGACGAGCTCAGCATGCGCAAGAGCTCGGAGGAGGCGCTCTCACCCAGGAAGCGCTCGTAGTTCGTCACATCTTTGGGCTTGGGGGTGCCGAGCTCCTCCCACTCCATGAAGACGGCGCGGCCGTTGGCGAAGCCCACGACCAAGCCGGCCTCGTGGTGCAGCTTCCCGTCGTCGTCGTCAGAGAAGCAGATCAGGCCCTTGGAGCTGGTGTCGGAGGAGGCCAGCACGAACTCGTTGCCCTCGCCGTTGCGCCGGCCTGCGTACGAGGTCAACTCGTGGAAGTCGTCGCCGTTCCTCAACTTCTGCTTGGTGATGCCCTTGTAGCGGTCGATATCCACGTTCGCGGTCTTGTACTGGGGGTCGGAGGGGCTGAAGAAGACCTCCAGCGCCCCGGGAGCGTCGGCGTTGTGGATGCCGTGGGCCAGGGGCGCCAGCACGAAGTTCTTGCCGTTGTAGCCCGGCCACTGGCTGATGTTGGTGTTGATGGCCTGCATCATGATCACCAGGTTCTTGACGTTGTCCTGGGACTTCGTCCGCGCGGCACGCTCGTTGATGATCGGGATGATCACCACCACCATGCTGGCCAGCAGGGTGATGATGCCCATCACGACCAGGATCTCGATGAAGGAGAAGCCGCCCTGGGGACGGGTACGGGTCGCGACGTGCATCGCTGGACTCCAAGGGGCCTCGACCCCCATGGCCGACGGCGCGGGAACGATATCAACCGGCGTGCCCATCGGGAAGGGTACGGCGCGAACTTGCGCGATTCGTCGCCGACGGGCCCAAGTCCTTCCGGGGGGACGGGTTGTGCCGGGGACGAGGAAGCGGTCGCCGACACCCAGCGAACCCATCTGGTCACGGGCTTGCCAGCGCGTGCCGCCTGAGAGAGCTCGAGGTTGCCGGTGGGGGCTAGCCCAGCAGGCAAGCCCAGCAGGCAAGCCCCGCAGGCAAGCCCAGCAGGCAAGCCCAGCAGGGAGGGCCCGCGCCGGAGCCGGGCCGACCCCTGCCCCCGCGCCCCCTCCCCGCAACCCAGGTCCCTACCTGCTCGCGACGGTCTTGCGCCCGCCGCTGCCCTTGGCCACGGCCGCGCGCAGGGCTTCGACCTTGTCGGTGGCCTCCCAGGGCAGCCCCGGGCGCCCGAAGTGACCGCGCATGGCGGTGTCCTTGTAGATGGGCCTGAGCAGGCTGAGGCTCTCGATGATGCCGCGCGGGGTGAAGCGGAAGACGCTGCGCACCGCCTCCACGAGCACGGCGTCCGGCGTGGCGCCCGGGCCCTGGCCGCGCACGCGCAGGCTGGCCGGCTCGGCCACGCCGATCACGTAGGCCAGCTGCACCTCGCAGGCCTCGGCCAGGCCGGCCGCGACCACGTTCTTGGCCACGTAGCGCGCCATGTAGCAGGCGCTGCGGTCCACCTTGCTGGGGTCCTTGCCGCTGAAGGCGCCGCCGCCGTGGGGCGCCCAGCCGCCGTAGGTGTCCACGATGATCTTGCGGCCCGTCAGACCCGTGTCGCCCTTCGGCCCGCCGATGGTGAAGGAGCCGGTGGCGTTGACGTGCAGGATCGTGCGCGCGTCGAGCATCTGCTGGGGCAGCAGCGGATAGAGGTGCTTCTTGACGTCGGCGCGGATGCGCTCCTGCGTCACGTCTTCGTCGTGCTGGGCCGAGACCACCAGCGTGTGCAGCCGCCGCGGGCGGCCGTCCTCGCCGTACTCCACGGTCACCTGCGTCTTGCCGTCGGGCCTGAGGTAGGGCAGCGCGCCGGTCACGCGCAGGTCGGTCAGCCCGCGCGCCAGCACATGCGAGAGGTGGATGGGCAGCGGCATCAGCACGTCGGTGTCGCGGCAGGCGTAGCCGAACATCAGTCCCTGGTCGCCGGCGCCCTGCTCGCCGTCCTGCTTGTCCACGCCCTGGGCGATCTCGGGGGACTGGCGCCCCATCACCACCATCACGGCGATGTCGTCGGCCGGATAGCCGCAGCGCCGGTCGCCGTAGCCGATCTCGCGGATGGTGTCGCGCGCCACCTGGGCCACGTCCACCTCCACGCCGGCACGCACCTCGCCCCCCACCAGGCACAGGCCGTTGGTGGCGTAGGTCTCGCAGGCCACGCGCGCGCGCGGATCGCGCGCCAGGTAGGCGTCGAGCACGGCGTCGCTGACGGCGTCGCAGAGCTTGTCGGGATGGCCGCTGGTGACCGCTTCCGACGTGAAGAGGAACGACATGGAGTACTCCTGGCCGGCGGAGGATCGTACGGTTCGGGAGGCCGGGACGGCAGGTGAAACCCGTCCCACGCCCGCCGCCCCCCATCCCCATTGGCAGCCGCGCAATCGCTGTCACAATGCCTGGGACGGTCCTGCCGGCGGACCCCCCCCTGGGAGGAGTCCATGTACCGTCCCCGCCGCCTGCTCTCGCTTGCGTTGATCGCGTTCGCCCTGCTTCTTTCCGGCTGCGGCTGGGACGACGACGAGGACGGCAACGTCCTGGTAGACAACCAGACCGACGGCGGCACGCCCGAGCAGGTGCTCGCCTTCCGCCTGGCCCGCTTCGGCGATCCCTTCACGGGCAACCTGCTCGGGGTGCCGTTGCCCCCAGGCAGCACCGAGCATCTCGGCTCCTGGCACGAGGACTACTACGACGCCGAGGCCGACATGGAGCTCGGCGACCTGGTCGAGTGGTTCGACGTCTGGATCTACGCCGAAGAGGACAACTTCTTCGATATCTTCTGAGCGCGCTGCGCGCTCAGAAGACAAGGAAGCACTGCTGAGGCGAAGCGCCTCAGAACACTACTAGGGAGGCCGAGGCGCGAAGCGCCTCGGAAGAGGTCGAGTTTGGCCGTGGCGGGGAGATTCGTCCTGGCGCGGAGCGCCGAGGGGGTGCTGTCCCCGATTGGGTGCGTGGCGTCCCCAGACACGTGTGAAAACGTGGTGTAAGAGGGCGTGAGGGGGACCGGGGGGACAGGCGACGGCTGAAGATGGCCCCCCGTGACGCTGACCTGCGATTGGCAGGGTGCTTGCGATGACCTCTGGCGTCGGTGCTCGAAGGAGGGCCCCGCCATGCGCAAGAACCGCTCGCTGCTCGCTCTGCTCCTGCTGGTCGCGATGGCCCCGGCGCTGGTCGGCTGCGGCGCAGGCGGCTACGTGGACCTGGGCGTCTACATCCCCATCGGCACGGTCTACGCCGAGAACAGCACGGCCTCCCTGCCCTCCACCGTGATGTACGACTTCATCCTCTGGCCCAGCTACGCCGCGCCGCTGGGAGACAACCTGCTCCCCTTCGCGCTGCTGCCCGGCGAGGCCCTGGCCGTGGCCGACGTGGAAGAGGACACCTACGACGCCGAGTCGCTGATGAGCGACGGGTTCTTCGACTACCTCGAGACCTGGTACGACGTCTTCGTCTTCGGCGACGAGGACACCACCTTCTTCGCCTACTGAGCGCGGCCCCTCTGGAAGGGGGCGAGTGCTCGGCGCGCCGGACATGTCGTCTTGTGATGACGTGGCGCCGACCTCGCTCCCTTCCTTCTGCCCCCCTCCCGGGGCCCCTTCGCGCGACACCCGTGCCGCCCGGCGGCGATGATGCGCAGCGCCCGATGAACGCGCCCCACCACCCTCCCGCCACCCACCGCCCGCGGCCCGCCTGGCTCCTGCCCGTGCTCGGGACCTGCGTGGGCCTGGGGGCCTGGCTGCTGCTGCGGGTCCCGGCCGGATCGGATGCGCCCCTCGAGGGGCCCGCCCCACGCACCACGCCCGTCCGGCCCGAGGGCGAGGCTGGGGCCTCCGCTGCGCCCCGGCCCGAGGTCCTCCCGCCGCAGGACGAGCCGCTCGTCGCGCGCACCCCGGCCGCGGCGCCGCAGGTGCGCGGCCTCGTGCTCGACACCACCGAGCGGCCCATCGCAGGCGCGCGGCTCACGCTGTGCGCCGTCGATCCGGGCGCGCTGCGCGGCCTGGTGGTGCCCGACGGCCTGGAACTCGGCGGCACGAGCAGCGCGAGCGACGGGACCTTCGCGCTGCCGGCTCCGCTGACCGGGGTTGCGCGCGTGAGCGCCACGGCCCCGGGCCACGGGCGAGCCACCCAGCTGGTCTCACCGGCCGGGGCGCGGCTGACCCTGGTCCTTGCGCGCGAAGCGTTGCTGGAGGTCCTCGCCCGTGGGCCCGACGGTCGGCCCGCCGTCGCTGGGCAGGTGCAGGTGGAGGTCGACGGATCTCGACACTCGCAGGCCCTCGAGGCCGGGCGCGCGCGGCTGGAAGGCCTGCCGGCGGGCGCGGCGCGCGTGCGCGTCCGGACGCCCGAGGGAGGCGTGGGCGAGGCCGGTCCGCTGCTGCTCGAGGTTGGCACCACGCGCGAGGTCCTGGTCGTGCTCGTGGCCGGGGCGCGCCTGGGCGGCCTGGTGCGCGACGAGGAGACCGACGAGCCCCTAGCGGGCGCCCGGGTGATCGTGGCGCAACCGGGTCGCTCGCTGGGGGAGACCGTCACCGACGGAGCCGGCCGCTTCGGCCCACTGCTGGCGGGCGCGCCCGGCGCCGCCGTGCAACTCAGCGTCCAGGCGCCCGAGCACGCCGACGCGCTGCTCGCGCTCACCCTGAGCGAGGGCCCCGAGGCGACGGAGGTCGAGGTGCGCCTGCGCCCCGCCGAGCCCTGGACCGGACGCGTCGAGCACCCCGACGGCGCGGCGGCGGCGGCGGTCGAGGTGGGCTACACGCCCGACGGCATCGTGGGGCGCGCGCCGGCGAGCACCACGACCGACGCCGAAGGGCGCTTCGCGCTCCCGCCCCCCCCGCCCCCCGCCCCCGGCCGACGCATCGTGCTCGTGGCGCGCTCCGGCGCGGCGCTGGCCGCGCTGGCGCTGCGCCCGGACACGCCGCGCCCCGACCCCCTGGTGCTCCGGCTCGTGCGCGGCGCCTCGCTCTCGGGCCGCGTGCTCGACGATCACGGCCGGGCTCTCGAGGGCGTGCTCGTGCGCGCGCAGCCGGCGTGGAGCCTCGCACGGGCCTCGGGCCCGGGCAGCGATCTGCTGCACGCCATCAACTCGGGCACCGGCGGTGGACTCACGGGCCTCACCGCAGGCGACGGCACCTTCGAGATCGTGGGACTGCCCTCCGGGCCGTGGTGGGTCACCCTCGAGCATCAGGGCGCGGCCCGAGCCGTGGGCGAGCCCGTGCAGGTCGAGGCCGCCGACGTGCCGCTGGGCGACCTCATGCTCGGCGGCGAGCTCACGCTCGAGGGCTCGGTGCTCACGCCCGAGGGCGCGCCGCTGGCGGAGGTTCGCGTGCGCCTGGGCGCGACGGCGCGCGCCGGGGAACGGCCGCAGAGCGCGCTCACCGACCTGAGCGGACGCTTCCGCTTCACGGACCTCGCGCCCGAGCGGGTGTGGGTCGAGGTGGAGGGCGCGCCCGCGCCCGGCGCGGGCCTGCGCGAGGAGCTCGATCTGCCGGCCCGCGGCCCGCTCACCTTCCGCGTGGCGCGGGGCAGGCGCCTCACGCTGGACCTCAGCGGCCCCGACGGTCGCGTGAGCGGGCTGGTCACCCTCGTGCTCGCACGCCCCCGCGCCGGAGAGGCGGGCGGCTACCGCGCGTCGGCGTCCGCCGAGGCGGGCGAGGTCGTCTTCCACGACGTGCCGCCGGGTCACTGGATCCTGCGCGCCGAGGCAGGCCCGCTGCTGGCGGCCCCGCGCGAGCTGCTCGAGGTAGCCGCCGAGCGCGACGGCCGGCTCGCCCTGCGTCTGGCCGCCCCGGCCCTCCTCGAGGGCCTGCTGCGCACGGCTTCCGGAGCGCCCGTGGCGGGCGGCGAGATCCTGATCGGCGAGTCGGCGACGGGCCGCGCCCGGCGCCGCACACTGAGCGACGGGGAAGGCCGCTACCGCTTCACCGGCCTCGCGGCGGGAGAGCACGACCTCCTGGCCAGGGGGCCCGGGGGCGCGCCCGTGGAGCTGCGCCTGGGGCTCTCGGAGGGGCGCACCACGACGCAGGACCTGAGCCTGGCGCCCGCCGGCGGGCTGCGGCTGCGCGCGCTGGATGAGCGCGGGCGCCCCCTGAGCGGCGCGCTCGTGAGCGTGCGCGCCGCCGAGGGCCGCGTCGCGGGCGCGAGCGCCCAGGGCCGCACGGACGCGAACGGACGCCTCGAGCTCGCCAACCTGCCCCAGACCGCGCTGCTCGTCACCGCGCGCACGCGCGACGGCCTCGTCGGCACGCAGCGCGTCGAGCTCACCACCGACCTCGTGCTCGACCTGGAGCTGACGCTCGCCCGCCGCTAGATGGCCGGCCGCGACTTGGTAGCGGTTGGTGGATCTCGCGGTCGCTGCGGCCAGCGCGAGCCCCGCAGGGGCTCGCCTTGCCATCCGCAGGCCACCGCCGCGCTGGGTGGGGTGCGGAGGGCCGCCGCGGAGGACGCCATGCAGCCTGTCTACACGAGTCTTTCTACATCAG
>JANOFW010000227.1:0-1687 GCA_031413835.1 Planctomycetia bacterium | reverse complement strand
CTCCCCCAGCCGCTGGTAGCAGTTGCCCATGTTGACCAAGGCCGCCCCCGCACCGGCCTTGTCCCCCACCGCCTCCATCCGTGGCAGGGTCAGCTCGAAGAAGGAGAGCGCCCCGGCGTGGTCCCCGAGGGCCTCGTAGGCGTTCCCGAGGCGAAACAAGGTGTTGGCAACGCGGTCCCGGTCCCCCAAGGCCTCCTGGAGCGGCAGCGCGCGCTCGAGCAGATTGACCTCCCTGGCGTGCTCTCCCTGCGTCTGCAGCAGGTCGGCGATGTTGTTGAGCATCCAGGCGATCCCTTGCTTGTCTCCCGAGGCCTCGAAGCCCGACAGCGCCTTCTCGTAGGCGGCGTGTGCCTCCGCGTGCTTCCCCAGGCTCGCCTGCAGGAATCCGATGCGACCGAGCGACGTCGCCACCCCGAACGCATCCCCCCTGCGCTCCCGCAGGCGCAGACCGACCTCGGCGAACGCGAGCGACTGCGCCGGGTCCGAACTCCCGTACGCGTGCTCCTCCGCGCCCTGGTACATGTCCGAAGCCCGGCGCAACCAGCCAAGCGCCGCGGCCGCCTCGCCCGCGACCTGGAAGGCCTGCGCGCTCTCGCGATGCAGGCCCAGGCGCCCATACGCGCTGCCTCGCGTGTGGCGCACTCGGACGCTGGCGACCGTGTCGGCCTCGGGCGCGCGGGTGGCGGTGAGGTCGAGGACCCTCTGGGGCTCACCCGCCACGAAGGCCGCGTTGGCCTCGGCGAGCAGCGTGCGCAGCGTGGCGTCGGAGGGCCGTCCCCGCCGCCCCTCGACATAAGCAGGAAGGGCCGCGACGTCCGGCCGGGGCGCCGCCTTCGCGAACGCCGCCGCCGCGTCGATCTCGCCGCGCCGGACCAGTTCGTCGGCCACGAGCCACGGGTCAGGGTCGTCCTTCGCGGCCAGGTCCCTCAGCGCCGTGTCGTCCTTGGCGGCGACGGCCGCCCGCGCCTCCTCGGCCGCCTGCTCGGCCGTGGACGCACTTGGGGGGGCCGGGGGGGCCGGGGGGGCCGGAGGGGCTGGAGCAGCTGGCGCCGGCGGGTCGCCCGCGACGGGCCACGACAGCGCCAGGACCGCGAGGAGAGCCCACAGGGTCCGCATTGGTTGCACCCGCCGCGACGCTACCGGTTCCGCAACGATGGGCGTGGGGCGCTCGCTCACGGCAAGCCCCACAGCACCCACGCGGCCCAGTAGTACGGGTGCTTCCACCGCTCCTGGCCGCGTACGAAGGCCTGCGCCTGGCGCAGCGCCTCGGCGGCGGGAAGCCCAGCGACCGCCTCGGGGGCGACCTTCGACTCCCCTGGAGCGCCGGGAGGCGCTCCGGGCTCGCGTAGGGTGCCCAGCCAGAGCTCGTAGAACTTCGTCATGAGGGCGGCGGTCGCCTCGTCGTCCACCTTCCACAGCGAGCAGATCACGCGCGGAGTGCCCGCGAACATGAAGGCGCGCGTCAAGCCCACGATCCCCTCGCCGCTCACGATCTTGCCCGTGGCCGTCTCGCACGCGGAGAGCACCACGAGGTCGCAAGGCAGTCGGGTGCGCAGCACCTCCATCGCGGTGAGGAAGCCGTCGGCGTCTCCGGCCCGCGACAGGGCGAGCGAAGAGAGCATCGGCTTCTCGGGGTTCACCAGGCCATGGCACGCGAAGTGGATCGCGCGCCAGCGGGTCGAGGTGG
>JANOFW010000226.1:0-15256 GCA_031413835.1 Planctomycetia bacterium | reverse complement strand
CGCAACCGCCCGCTCCGCCCCACCGACGTCTCGCCCGCGGTCTGCCATCGGCGCGAGGCCGACGTGCCGGGGGCTCAGAGGGCTGCCGTGGCCCCCGAGGCGCGGGTGGCCACCAACGTGGCCACGCTCTCCTCTTGGAGCGGGGAGATCGCGCGCCGGGAGGCCGACCTGGTCGCGGCGAGCGCCAACGTCGAGATCGCCCGCAGCGTCGAGGCCACGGCCGTCATCCAGGTCGAGAAGACCAAGATCCGCGCGCCCTTCCGCGGCCTGGTGATCCGCAAGGACGCCGAGAAGGGTGAGGTGATCGCGCCCACCGGTGGCGGCCAGAACAGCAAGGGCAGCGTGCTGACGATCGTCGATCCGGAGTCCTTCGAGATGCAGGTCGAGCTCAACGAGCGTCGCCTGGGCCAGGTGAACGAGGGCGACCTGACGCGCATCAAGCTCGACGCCGAGCCCGACAAGTTCTGGCCCGGCGTGGTGCGCAAGATCTGGCCGCGCGCCGACCGCTCCAAGGGCACCGTGGAGGTGCGCGTGTCCTTCCGCGAGCTGCCGCCCAAGGCGCGGCCGGACATGGCCGGACAGGTGGTCTTCCAGGGGAAGGGCGAGGGGGCGCTGGGGGCCGCCGGCAGCGAGTCGCCCGCGGCGGCCTACGTGCTCGTGCCGCAGGAGGCGCTCACGCGCCGCGACGGGGCCGACGTGGTCTTCCTGGTCGAGAACGGCGTCGCGCGCCGCGTGCGCGTCGTGCTGGGCGCGCCCAGGGACGGCCAGGCCGTCGTCGCCGAGGGCCTGAACGGCGGCGAGACACTGGTGCTCGCCCCCTCAGCGGCCCTGGTGGACGGCGAGCGGGTGGTGGCAGCGCCGTAAAGGCCCGCTACGCTCGCCACCTCTCCCGACCTGCCCGAGACCTCTCCCGCTCCCCCCGCGCCCCCCGAGACATCCCCATGGCCGCGACCCGACCCGAGCGCCCCGACGGCCCCTTGATCCGCATGCGGGGCGTGTCGAAGTCCTACCGCCGCGGCGGGCAGGATCTGCTGATCCTCGACGGCATGGACCTCGATGTCGCCGCGGGCGAGTTCCTCGCGCTGATGGGTCCTTCGGGCTCGGGCAAGAGCACGATCTTGAACCTGATCGGGGGCCTGGACAACGCGGATGCGGGCGAGATCGTGGTCGCGGGCACGGACGTGGGCCGGCTGCCGAAGAGCGCGCTCAGCGCCTGGCGCGCGCGCAACGTGGGCTTCGTCTTCCAGGCCTTCAACCTGCTGCCGGTGCTCACGGCGCTGGAGAACGTCGAGCTGCCGCTGATGCTGACCCCGCTCTCGCGCAAGCAGCGGCGCGAGCAGGCGCGCTTCGCGCTCGAGATCGTGGGGCTCGCCGACCGCGAGGACCACCGCCCCAAGCAGCTCTCCGGCGGCCAGGAGCAGCGCGTGGCCATCGCGCGTGCCATGGCAACCGACCCCACGATCCTGCTCTGCGACGAGCCCACCGGCGACCTCGACCGCGTCAGCGCCGAGCAGGTGCTCGAGATCATCCAGGAGCTCGGCCGCAAGAACGGCACGACCGTGGTGATGGTCACGCACGACCCGCGCGCCTCGGAGCGCGCCGACCGCGTGCTGTACCTCGACAAGGGGGTGCTCGTGGACGGCTCGGCCTCCGCCCCCGCAGCCCACCCGCGCTGAGCCCCGCATGAGCCTCACCCGCCTCGTCTGGCGCAGCCTGCTGGCGCACCCGCTGCGCATGGTGCTGACCGTGCTCGCCGTGACGGTGGGCATCTTCCTCTACTGCTTCCTGACCTCGATCGTGGGCAGCCTGGACGCCGCCGTGAAGGCCGCCGCCGGCAACCGCATCGTGGTGGCCAGCGCGGTGAGCCTGTTCCAATCGCTGCCCGCGAGCGCCGCCTACCTGGACGGGATCCGCGAGGTGGAAGGCGTCGAGACGCTCACGCGCTTCACCTGGTTCGGCGGCGTCTACGCCGGCGAGAACGCGCCCAGCCCGCAGTTCGGCGTCGATCCTCCGGCGCTGCTCGACATCTACCCCGAGGTGCAGCTCCCGGACGCAGAGGCCAAGGCCTGGCTCGAGGACCGGAAGGGCGGCATCGTCGGGCGACAGCTGGCGCAGCAGCGCGGGCTCAAGGTGGGCGACCAGCTCGTGCTCCAGGGCACGATCTACCCGCACGTGGACGGCTCGCCCTGGACCTTCAACGTGCGCGGCATCTACTCCTCCACGAAGGCCAACGTGGACGAGGTCACGATGCACTTCCACTGGTCCTACCTCGACGACACGTTGGAGAGGGGCGAGGCCTTCGGCCCGCGTGGATCGAGCGTCTACCTGGTGCGCATCAAGCAGGGCTACCGCGGCGAGGAGGTGGCCGCCGCCATCGACGCCAAGTTCGAGCGCGGCCCGCAGCGCACGCGCACGGGCACGGAGGCCGCCTTCCAGGCCTCGTGGATCGGCATGCTGGGCAACCTGCCCACCTTCCTGGGGATGATCGGCGGCGCGGTCGTGGTGGCGCTGCTCTTCGGCGTGGTCAACACCATGACCCTCGCCGCCCGCGAGCGCGTGCGCAGCATGGGGATCCTGAAGGCCCTGGGCTTCTCGGACGCCGTGCCCGTGCGCCTCTACCTGCTCGAGTCGCTGCTGCTGGTGGGCCTGGGGGGCGGGGGGGGCATCGCGCTCGCCTGGGGCCTGCAGGGCTCCTTCCAGAAGGTCTTCGCGCAGTTCGTGCCGCAGTACGCGGTGGGACAGGACACGATGGTGGTGGCGGCCCTGATCTGCCTGGGTATCGCGCTGCTGGCCGGGCTCATCCCGGCCTGGGGGGCGGCACGCTTGAAGGCCGTCGAGGCTCTGCGCCAATGAGCAACGCGCGCCTGCGATACGCGCCGTGCTGGGGACGGGCATGAAGCTCGTCCCCTGGTCCTATCCCCTGCGCAGCCTGGTGGTGCGCCGCTCGTCGGCCTTCTTCAGCGCGCTGGGCATCGCCATGACGGTGGCCGTGCTGTGCGGCGTCTTCGCCCTGCGCAACGGCTTCGACACCCTCTTCGCCGAGACCGGCGAGGAGGACGTGGTCGTGTTCCTGCGTCCGGGGGCCACCAGCGAGGGCGAGAGCGGCATCCCCTGGGACCGCGTGCAGAAGTTCAAGAAGGAGCTCCCGGTCATCGCGCTTGACGGGCAGGGCAGCCCGCTGGCCGCCGGCGAGTCCTACCTCGCGCTCTACCTGGAGCGGATCGACGGCGGCGGGCAGGTGAACGTGCCCATCCGCGGCGTGGAGCCCGCCTCGTTCGCCATCCATGGCGGGCGGCTGCGCGTGGTGCAAGGCCGTGCCTTCACCTTCGGCAAGAACGAGATCCTGGTGGGGGCCCCGCTCTCACGGCGCATCAAGAACTGCGTCGTGGGCGGCAAGCTGCTGATCAACACCACCGAGTTCGACGTGGTGGGCATCTTCGAGTACGACGGCGCCTACCGCTCCGAGCTGTGGGGCGACGTGGTGCGTATCCAGGCGGCGCTGCAGCGCGACTTCCTGCAGCGCGTCGTGGCCAAGGTCAAGCCCGGCACCGACGTCGAGAAGCTCGCTCGGGAGCTCAAGGACGACAAGCAGTTGGGCTCGCTCGTGTTGAGCGAGCGCGCCTACTTCAAGACCCAGACCAACCTGCTGGGCGGGGTGCTTGTGTTCCTGGGCGTGTTCCTCTCGGCCGTGCTGGGCACCGCCGCGGTGCTGGGCGCAACGAACACCATGCTGGCCTCGATCGGGGCGCGCACCCGCGAGGTGGGCATCCTGCGCTCGATGGGCTTCCCCTCGAGCGCCATCCTGCTGGCCTTCCTGGTGGAAGCCGCCTTGATCGGGCTCGTGGGCGGGGTGCTCGGCTGCCTGATCGTGCTGCCCTTGGACGGCATCGAGACCGGCACCATGAACTGGAACTCCTTCACCGACACCTCCTTCGCCTTCCGCGTGGACGCGCCGCTGCTGCTCACGGCCGTGGGACTGGCAATGCTTCTCGGCATCCTCGGCGGTCTCGTCCCCGCCTGGCGCGCCGCGCACCTGAAGCCCGTCGAGGCCCTGCGCCGCTTGTAGCCCCTCGCGCCAGCGATTGCTTCGCAAGGCCCGCGCGTCGCACAAGCCCCCTGGGAACGCCAGGCTCCAGCCTGGCTCTGGTTCTTCGCGTTCCGCCGCGGGCTGCGTACCCTGCCGGGATGGAACGGCTCCTGCGTCTGGTCCAGCCCGCGGCCAACGTGCTGGCGGCCGACGTCTTCGGCGAGCTCGACGCCGAGCTCGCGCCTCGCGTGGCGTTGGTGGGCCTGCCCGCCCCCGAAGCCCCCGGAGAGCGCGTCTCGATCGTGGGCGACGGCGAGGGGCTCGACCCCGACCGGCTCCAGCCGCTCTGGGAGCGGCGTCTGCGCCGCGTCGCGGGCGAGGAGCCGGCGATCGCCGACGACATGCTGCGCAGCGTGATCGTGGACGAGGCCGTTTCCGTGGACGAGCCGCGCGGCGTAGCCACCTTCGTCTCGGCCATGGCTCGCGTGGGCGGGGATCGCGTGCTGCTCGTCCTGCGCATGTCCAAGGCGCAGTACGCCTCCTACCACTCGCTCGCCCGCCAGAACCTGGGCGCGGGGGGCCTGCCGCTGGCGGGCTCGCTGCTCGACGCGGCGGTGCACGAGTACCTGCACGGCGTGACCGCGGGCCTCTCGGAGTTCCGTCCCGGCGTGGGGCCGGCCACCCTCTCGCGCAGCCACGACGAGATCCTGCGCAGCGCCGCGCGCCTGCTCATGCACGGCCCCGCCTGGGCGGCCGGCAGCGCCTCTGGCGCGCCGGGCCTGTTCCTGGCCTGCGATCGCCTCTCGGCCATGCGCTACGAGGGGGGCGAGGGCCGCGGGGGCCTCTTGATCGCCCCGCGCGAGCATCCCAACCTGCAGGTCGAGCTCGTCTTCAAGAGCCCGGTGGCGCTCGACGACCACCGCGGCGTGCGCAAGGTGCTCGAGCTCACGGGTGCGGGCCATGCGTTGCTCAGCGACGCGTCGATCGTCTATGGGCTGGGGGCCGTGGGGGAGGGCTACGAGCGCGCGCGGGAGAACCTCTTCGAGGTGCGCTTCCTGGGGCACGCGGCCTGGGAGCTCTCGCACGCCGACGCCGTGCTCATGCGCGTGGTGAACGGCCTGCCGCGCCTGCCGCGCGCCGACCTCGACGAGGACCGCTTCCGCGAGGACCTCGGACGTACGTTCGGCGACCTCGACGCGGCGCGCTTCGACCGGCTCTGGGGCATCGCGCTGGCCGCCATCCGCCAGCGCAAGGGCACCACGGTGGTCATCAGCGAGCGCGCCCGCGAGGAGGCCCAGCGCCTGGGCCACCAGGCGCTGCGCATCGACCCCGTGCCGCTCACGCCCGCCACCGTGCCGCTGCTCACCGCCATCGACGGTGCGGTGCTCATCGACCAGGACGGCGTCTGCTCCGCGATCGGCGTGATCCTCGACGGACGCACCTCACGCGGCGGCGACCCGGCCCGCGGCGCGCGCTTCAACTCCGCTGTGCGCTACGTGGAGGGCGCCGACCACGCCTGCCTGGCGATGGTGATCAGCGAGGAGGGCACGGTGGACGTGATCCTGCGGCGTCACTCCCCGTAGGAGGAGCCGGCGCGCGCGGCGACGGCCCACTGGCGCCGGCCGTCACCCAAGAGCTCGACCGCGTCGATCTCGTTCCATCCGCCGACGCGGTTCGTGTCCACGATGAGGCGGATCGTGCGCGTGCGCCGCGAGCTTGAGAGCGGGACCTCGAACCAGATGGGGGCGGCCGCAGCGGTCGCCTCGCCGCGCCAGATCTCGATCCACACGGTGTCCGCGTCGGCCGGGTGGTCGCCGTCCATGGCGTAGACCCGCGCCACCGCGCCTGGATTGTAGGTTTCGTGGATGCGCAGGCTCTGCGGCAGCACCGACTCGGCGTAGTCGAGCTCGAGCCAGACCTCGCCCATGTCCTGCTCCTTGCTGGCCCAGGCCGTCGGCAGGTCGCCGGCGATGGGGGTGTCGGGGGGACCGGTCAGCTGCTCGGCCGACCAGTCGCGCCCCTTGAAGCGGGCCAGCGTGCGCAGCAGGCCCTGCAGGTCGTCGTCGGGTCGCGCGTCGTCCAGCGCGCGCTGCGCCAGCCGGCGGTTGAGCGGATGGCGGGCCTGGGCGAGGGCGCGGTAGGCGCGCTGGCGGTCCTCGGGTCGGCCGCTCTCGAACAGGCTCTCGACTCTCGCGTTCGCCGCCCCGGGGTCGGAGGCCATCAGCCGGGTGATCTCCGTGAGGACGGTGTCCTCTTCCAGCGGGGCGGCACCGGGGAGCAGCTGGGCGCTACGCCGCTGCTTGAGGAAGCCCTCGTCGAGCGTGAAGCCGGGCAGCGTGACTTCGGCGGGACCGTCGCCACCCGCGTGGATCGGCGGACCCTCGCCTACGGGGCCCTCTGCGGTCGCGCCGGGCGGGGGCGCCTCCCCGCTGGTGCCGCCGGGTGGGGTAACGGACCCGTCTGCCTGAGGCACGCGTGAACCGGAGCGCGTCGGCGCGCCCTCGAGCATCGGGCCCGCGCGGGTAGGGGCGGAGAGCCGCGGCTCGGACGGACCGGGGTCGGCCTCCGGCGTCGGCGCGCTCCAGCGACCCAGGAACCAGCCCACCAACCCCGTGGCGAGCGCCAGCGCGAGCCAGGGCAGGGGTCGGACGGACTCCACGGCCCCATCGTACGGGGGCGGCGGGGGCAGCGTCTCCGCCATGGATTCCTCCCGCCCCCAGAGCCCCCTGCGTACCGTGGTCGCCCATGGCGCTGCCGCTGCTGGTCCTCGTCGTGCTGGCGGTGCTCGTGCTGGGCTACACCGTCTACGGGCGCTTCGTGGCGCGGCAGCTGTCCCTGGACGACGCGCGCGTGACGCCCGCCGTGGCCCAGGAAGACGGCATCGACTTCGTCCCCACGCGGCCCTTCTATCTCCTGGGCCAGCACTTCAGCGCCATCGCGGCGGCCGGGCCCATCGCCGGCCCGATCCTGGCCTGCCAGGCCTACGGCTGGGCGCCCTGCGTGCTGTGGATCGCCCTGGGCGTGGTCTTCATCGGGGCCGTGCACGATCTGGCGGCGCTCGTGGCCAGCATCCGCCACAAGGCGCGCTCGGTGGCCGAGATCGTGAAGGAGAACCTGGGCTGGCGGGCCTGGCGCGCGCTGCTGGTCTTCATCTGGATCGCGCTGGTGTACGTGATCGTGGCCTTCACCGACATCACGGCCGCCACGCTCGCGTCCAGGCCTGGCGACACCGGGGGCGAGAGCGCCTTCGTGCAAGGCGGTGCGGTCGCCTTCGCGGCCACCGCCTACCTGCTGCTGGCGGTCCTGATGGGCGTGATCCAGCGCCTCTGGAAGCCGCCGCTGCTGGTGCTGACGCTGCTCTTCGTCCCCGCGACGCTGGGCGTGGTCTGGCTCGGCACGCAACACTCGACGTTGCTGCTGCTGCCGCACCTGAGTTGGGCGATCCTGATCCTGATCTACTGCTTCGCGGCCTCGCTCACGCCGGTGTGGGCGCTGCTCCAGCCGCGCGGCTACCTGGGCGGCTTCGTGCTCTACCTCGCGCTCGCCGTGGGGACGCTCGGCATCCTCTTCGGCGGCTTCGGCATCGAGGCGCCGGCCTTCAAGAGCGGCGTCTCGTTGGTGGGGCTCGAGGGCGCGCTGCTGCCCTTCCTCTTCGTGACCATCGCCTGCGGTGCGTGCAGCGGCTTTCACGGCCTGGTGTGCTCGGGCACCACCTCGAAGCAGATCGCCAAGGAGAGCCACTGCCATCCGGTGGGCTACGGCGCGATGCTGCTCGAGGGCTTCGTGGCGCTGATCGCGCTGGCCACGATCATGATTGCCAAACCCGCCGCCGGCACGCCGCCCGGCGACGTCTACGCCCAGGGCATCGCGCGTTGCGTGACCGTGCTCACGGGCGAAGGCACGCTGCTCTTCGCCACCACCTTTGGCGCCATGGCCTTCTCGACCTTCATCTTCGACACCCTCGACGTGGCTACGCGCCTGGGTCGCTACCTGCTGCAGGAGCTGTTCGGGTGGGCCGGGCGCGGGGGGGCGTTGGTGGCCACGGCCCTGACCGCGGGCGTGCCGCTCCTGTGCCTGCTGGCCGCCGGCAAGGACGGCTACAAGACCTTCTGGGTGCTGTTCGGCACCAGCAACCAGCTCTTGGCCGCGCTCACGCTGCTGGGCGTCACCGTCTGGCTGAAGAAGCAGGGCCGGCGCTGCTGGTTCACGGTCGGGCCCATGGTGTTCCTGTTCGTGATCACGTTCTGGTCGCTCGCCCTGCAGGCGCGCTCCTCATGGATGCGCCGCATCGCGGCAGACGGAGCCTTCAACCGCGGCGCGTGGATCAATCTCGCGGTCACCGTCGTGCTCGGCCTCCTCGCGCTGTTCCTGCTCTGGGAGGCGCGCCGGGCGCTGCGCGGCCCGCGTCACTCGAGGGCCGTCACTGTCTCCTGAGCCAGACGGCCGCGGGCGAGCCAGCGGCGCACCGACGGCAGCAGCAGGAACGCCGGCAGCGCGAGCAGGCAGGTGAGCGCGAAGTACCAGCCGTAGCCGATGTCGCTCACCAGGAAGCCGCTGCCGATGCCGATCGTGCCCCCGACGAGGCCCATCAGCGCCGTGAGCAGGGCGTACTGGGTGGCGGCATGCAGGCGATCGCAGGAGAGCATCAGCAGCGCGATGAACGGCGCCGTTCCGAGCCCGCCGCAGAAGGGCTCGAGCAGGGCCGCGCCCCAGAGCGTGGCCTGGCTGGGAACGGCGGCCGCGCCCGCGTAGCCCAGGTTGCTCAGCGCCTGCGCCAGACCGAGGATCAGCAGCGCCTTGAGCGGGCCCCAGCGGCGCGTGAGCCAGCCGCCCAGGAGCGCGCCCGCCAGCGTGGAGACGATCACGAGCGGGGCCAGGGCGTCGCCCAGCTGCGCCAGCGTGAAGCCGCGGTCCTGCAGGAAGGGTTTGGTCATGGGAGCCATCGCCCGGTCGCCGATCTTGTAGAGCAGCACGAAGAGCAGGAAGCCCAGAGCTGCGGGTCGCCGTAACATGCTCCCAATGGACTGGTCCCAGACCGGGCCGGTGGCGCGCGCGCGGGGCGCGGACGGCAGGGCCAGCGAGGCCAGCGCGAGCAGCGTCATCAGGCCTGCGGCGAGCTGCCAGGTGCCGCTCCAGCCCAGCGTGGCCGCGCGCGCGACGAGCGTGCCGCCGGCCACCACCAGGCCCACGCGGTAGAAGGTCACGCGCACGCCGCTCGCCGGCCCCAGCCAGTCGCGGGGCACCGAGTCCACGGCGTAGGCGTCCACGGCGAGGTCCTGCGTGGCCGAGAGCAGCGCCACGGCCGCGAGCAGCACCCAGGCCCCGAGCGGCACGTGGTCGGCGGGCAGGAACGACATCGCGAGCAGCGCCAGCCCCAGCCCCAGCTGCGTGCCGACCATCCAGCGACGGCGCGTGCCGAAGCGGTCCACAAGCGGAGCCAGCAGCACCTTGAGGATCCAGGCGAAGCCCAGGGCCGAGAGCAGCCCGATCTCCTTCAGGTCCACGCCCTCGGCCTTGTAGAGCACGGGGGCCGTCTCATTGACCAGCGCGTAGGGCAGGCCCGAGGCGAAGGCCGTCAGCCCCAACCACGGGAAGAGCCGGCGCGGCGTCAGCGGGGTGGGGCCATCCACGAGCGGCCAAGGCTACGTGGGCTCGCGGACACCTCGCTCGCGCCCCCCGCGCCCCCCCGAAGACGTCTGGCGTGAATGGGCGGAGGCGCCACCGACTACGCACGGCGTCGCCGGAGCCAGGCTGGAGCCTGGCGCTCCCAGGGGCCCCTCTGCGCTGACGTAGGGGGACGCCTAATCGTGCAGACCGTGGAGTCGGCGGAGATAGCCCTCGAGCGCTTCGCCGTAGCCGTCGCGGGGTACGCGACGGGTGTGGGCGCGGATGGCGATCCAGGCTTCCCAGAGGTGGCCGCGGCGCAGGGCGATCTGCGCGGTGAGGACGGCGCGCACGCCTTCGTCGGCCACGAGCTCGGCGAGGCGCTTGACGCGTCGCTCCCAGTGCACGGAGTCGCGCTCGGGCGCCACGCTGAAGCGCATCCGCAGCGGTCGCTCCGGGGCGTCGGCGACGGCGACCTCCCAGTCCGCGGGCGAGCCGGGCAGGAGGGGGGCCAGCTCGGGGGGCCAGGGCTGGGAGGTGCCCGCGATGGTGCCCGTCCAGAGCCGGGTGCCGGCTTCGTCGAAGATCGACAAGGTGTAGTTCGTGGCCTCGGGGATGGGCTTCCACTGGAAGGTGGGCGTGCCCGAGAGCACGCGGTCGCGCGGATGGACGGGACGCGGCCCCTCGGCCTCCAGGCTGGGTCGTGCTGTGCCGCTCTCGAGCTCCTGGCGCGTGTAGGGCTCGAACTCGCCGAACATGCCGGGCTCGGTGCGCTGCAGGCGCGCGGTGGTCTCGAAGACCTGCTGCTCGGTGTCCTGCCCCAGGCCCAGGCGCTCGATCAGGCCCGGACCGCCTTGGGCGACCGCGAGCAGGATGACTCCCATCGTGACCAGCAGCGCCAGCAGCACGCCCCCCGCCCGCCGCCCCGGCTGGGGAGGCTTGCCGCGGCGGCGGACCAGGGCCTTGCCGGCGCTCGGATCGCGGGGCAGCTCCACGGCCTCGGCCGGCCGGATCCCGGCCAGCGCGAGCCCGCGCAGCAGGCTGCCGCAGTAGGCGCAGGCCGCGGCGTGCCCCACCACGGCCTCGGCCTCTGCCTCGAGCAGGCGACCCTCGGCCAAGCCGGCCAGCAGGTTCCCGCTGGGATGCTCCGCAACCACGACGGGGGGCGCGGGGGGCGGGGGAGGCTCGCCCGGGGCCGGCTGTCCCGCATCCTCCTGGATGCGCTCCTCGAGCCCCAGCGCCAGCCAGGTCGGGAGCGTGGAGCTCCCGTCGTAGGCACCCAGCCGCGTGCGCGTGAGACCCGAAGGCGGCATCTCCAGCGCCTGCTCGATCACCTGCGTCACGTAGCGCTCGGCGAGCCCCGACACCACGCCGCGCTTGCGGGCCAGCTCGCGCAGCGCGGGCGTCACGCGCTGGCGCACGCGGCCGGCGGCGCCGGCGAGGCCGGACTCCACCGCCGCGGCCAGGACCAGATCGGCGCCAGCGCTGCGCGCGAGCAGGTCGTCGAGCGTGGCCTCGAGCGGCGCCAGCGCCAGCGGCTCGAGCCGCCGCACGAGGTGCTCGCGCAGGCGGGCCTCGGCCTCGGACCGCGGCAGGTCGAGAGGGCCGTAGCGCTCCTGGCCGGCGGTGATGGCAGCGTCCCAAGCGTTGTGCATGGCGGGCCCAGCCTACGTCAGGCGCGAGCCCGGAGCAGCCCCAGCGCGAACCACCCGTCGGCGTCGGTGAGCCAGCGCTCCAGACCGAGCCCCGTGCCTTCGAGCACGGCCTCGACGCCGCCGCGGGTGTGCTTGCAGGAGATCTCCGTGTGGATCTCCTCGCCCGCCGCCAGCTCGAAGGCCAGCCCCGCCCCGGGCACGCTCACGCGCTGCGCCCGCGTGCTCTTGAGGCGCATCTCGATCCACGACCTCTCAGGGTCGAAGAAGGCCACGTGCTCGAAGGCCTCCGGCACGAAGTCGGCGCCGAGCCGGCGGTTGAGCACGCGCAGGATGTTGCGGTTGAACTCCGCCGTCACGCCCTGGGCGTCGTTGTAGGCGGCGTGCAGCAGGGCCGAGTCCTTGAGCAGGTCGAAGCCGATGAGGAAGGCCTCCCCGGGCGCGAGCGTGGCGCGCAGGCCGCGCAGGAAGGCGGGCAGGTCCTCGTGCTCGACGTTGCCGATGGTCGAGCCCAGGAACAGGCCCAGGCGCTCGCGCCCCCGGGGCACGCGCTCGAGGTCCTGCGTGAAGTCGCCCACCAGCCCGGTGACCGTGAGGCCCGGGTAGGCCGCGCCCAGGGCCTGTGCCGAGGCGGCCAGGGTGGCGGCGCTGATGTCGAGCAGCACGCAGCGCTCGAGCATCTTGGCGCGCGCCATGGCGTCGAGGAAGCGGCGGATCTTCGTGCCCATGCCCGAGCCCAGCTCGAACAGCTCGCGGGGCTTCAAGGCCGCGATCAGGCTGGGCACCACGGCCGAGAGGATCTTGTCCTCCGTGCGCGTGAGGTAGTACTCCGGCAGGCGCGTGATGGCGTCGAAGAGCTCGCTGCCGCGCTCGTCGTAGAAGTACTTGCAAGGGATGCGGCGCAGGGGCCGGGTCGAGAGCCCCGCGCGCACCTCGGCCGCCATCTCGGCCTGCTCGTCGGCCTCGGGACGCAGGTGGATCAACGTCGGCGCGGGCACGCGGGCGGCTCCGGGGGGCACGGAGGGCAGATCCTACGGCCCCCGGTGCGGAGCGCGAGGTCAGCGCGCGCGCATCCGGGCCAGACCGTGCTCCGCCATGCGGCGCACGTACCGCTCGGGGTCGTCACGCGAGAGGGTCGCCAGCGCCTCTTCCCGGGAGGGGAGCCGCGGCAGGCGGTCGCCCGCCACCTGGGCCGCCGCGGACCGCACGGTCGCGCGTTCGTGGACCAGGGCGGCGTCCACGGCGGCCTCGCCTCGCGCGCCGAAGGCGGCCAGCGTCAGGAGCGCCTCACGAACCTCCGTCCAGTCCTTCGACTCGTCGTCGAGGAAGGACTGGATCAGCGGCAGGTGGGAGGCAGCCTGCACGCCCATGTTGCCCAGCGCTCCCAGCGCGTCGTGGAAGAGGTCGGGCTCGCGCTCGAGCCGGGCCACGACCGCGTCGGCCAGCGAGGCCGCCGCCGCGCCTTGCAGCTGGATGGTCTGCAGCGCAAAGAACGCCTGGTGCGTCGTTCCCTTGTCGAGGGCTTGCGCCAGGTGGGGCAGGGCCTCCGCTCGAAAGCCCAGGGCGGCGCCCTGTGCCTCGGGGTCCCAGGGCAGGACCTCCGCCAGCGCCAGCAGCCTGGGCAGCACGAGGTCACAGCGGCGTCCGATCGCCCCCAGCGCCCGGAGGATCTCGTCGCGCTGGGCGGAGCCGCCCTCGGGACCGAGCAGGGCCAGCAGCGGCTCCACCAGCGGCTCGCCGTCGGCGCGCAGCCAGGTCATGCCGTCGATGGCGCAGGCGGCGACCTCGTCGCTCGGGTCGCGCGCGGCGGCGAGCAGCGCCGCGAGCATCTCGCCGCTGACGGGACGCAGCCGTCCCAGCGCCACGCCGGCGAACTCGCGCTGGGGGCGGCTCGCCTGGGCATCGCCCAGGATGCCGAGCAGCGTGCGCAGCACGACGTCGTCCTCGCCGCGCAGGCCGAGAGCGCCCAGCACCTCGATCACCTGCCCCGGCACGAAGGGATCTTCGTGGCGCAGGCCCATGGTCAGCAGCGCCGGGATGGCGCGGGCGCCCAGCGAGAGCAGGACGGCGCGCGCTTCGCGGCGCACGTCGTTGCTGGCGTCCCCCAGCAGGCCGATCAGCTCGCCGGCGGCCTGGGTCGCGTCGAGGCCCTGGGACTCCCAGGCCCGCAGCGCCTCCAAGCGGGTCGGGCCGTCCTCCCCGCCGAGCTTCGCGCGCCAACGCCGCAGCTTCTCCGCGCGATAGCGGTCTCGGGCCTCGTCCGTCAGGCCCGCGAGGGCGGGCCCGGGCCCGAGTTCGCTGGAGGCCGCACCCGCGGCCGCGATGGGCGTGGCCTCGGGTACTTCCGGCACGCGCACCGCGAGCCACACCCCGAGCGCCGCGGCGGCACCTGCCAGTCCGAGCAGCATCAGCCGACGGCGTTCCATGACTCCGATCCTAGCAATGAGCGCTCCGTCAGGTCGGGAGGTCGCGCCTACTGGTTGGTGTCCCAACTCTTGCTCTGGAGGTCGTGCTGGTGCACCTCGGAGCGCTGGCTGGGGTGCGGAGGGCCGCCGCGGAGGACGACGTGTAGTCTTCCTACATGAGGACGACGCGGGGGCCCGAGCGCCCCCAGTCCAGCGCTCCGACCTACTGGAAGAGGAGCTGGTGGTACGTGGGGAAGGGCCAGGCGTGCTCGTCGGTGCGCCGCTCGAGCAGGTCGCAGGCCTCGCGCAGCGACTTCATGGCGGGCACGAGCCTGTCGGCCAACGCGCGGGCGTGGACGGGCGGCTCGCCGTGGGCGTGGGTGAGGATGGAGCGCACGCCATCCACCGCCGTCAGGCAGGCGTTGACCGCCTTGGCGTAGGCCGCGAGGTGCTCCTTCTGGATGCCCACCTCCACGCCCTGGGCGGCCGTCGCCGCCACGGCGTCGGCCAGCTCCTTCTGCTGGCGGAACACGGTGGGCAGCACGCCGGTCTTGACCATGCGCAGCATCTGCACCGCCTCGATGTCGAGCTGGCGGATGTACTGCTCGACGAGGATGGCGTAGCGCGCCTTCACCTCGTGGGGCTTGAAGATGCCGTAGCGCTCGAAGAAGGCGGCTGTCTCGGGCTCGTCGAGCACACGCAGCGCGGAGGGCGTGTCGCGGTCGTTGGGCAGGCCGCGGCGCGCGGCCTCCTCGTGCCAGGCCGTGTCGTAGTTGTTGCCGTTGAAGACCACGCCGCGGCTCTGCTCGTAGAACTCGCGGATCACGGCCAGCATGGCCGGGGTCTTGTCTTCGCCGGCCTTGACGCGCTTCTCGAGCGCCTCGGCCATGGCGTCGAGGGCCTCGGCCACGGCCACGTTCACGTAGCACAGCGGCACGGCGATCGACTGGCTCGAGCCGACGGCGCGGAACTCGAACTTGTTGCCGGTGAAGGCGAAGGGCGAGGTGCGGTTGCGGTCGGTGTTGTCCTTCTTGACGGCCGGGAGCGACTCCAGGCCCATGCGGATGACCTCTTGGGCGGCGTCGGCGCCGCTCTTGCCGGCGCGCAGGGCCTCGAGGATGGGCGTCAACCGGTCGCCCAGGAAGACCGAGATGATCGCCGGCGGGGCCTCGTTGGCGCCCAGCCGGTGGTCGTTGCCCGCGTGCGCCACGGCGCAGCGCAGGAGCCGGCTGCGCTTGAAGACCCCGGCGACCACGGCGGTGATGAAGAACAGGAACTCGACGTTGCGGTTGGGGCTGTCGCCGGGCTCGAGCAGGTTCGTGCCCTGCTCGTCGGCCATCGACCAGTTGTTGTGCTTGCCCGAGCCGTTCACGCCCGCGAAGGGCTTCTCGTGGAGCAGCACGGAGAGGCCGCGGCGGCGCGCCACGGTGCGCATGATCTGCATCAGGAGCTGGTTCTGGTCGGCCGCCAGGTTGCCCGCGGTGAAGATCGGCGCGGCCTCGTACTGGTGGGGGGCCACCTCGTTGTGGCGCGTCTTCAAGGGGATGCCCAGGTGCCAGGCCTCGGCC
>JANOFW010000225.1:0-9399 GCA_031413835.1 Planctomycetia bacterium | reverse complement strand
ACGCGCTCCTGTGGAACCACGGCCAGCCGGGAGGGCCGCCCTACGATCTGACGCCTGACCTGGCGCGCGAGCTGTTCCTGGGTCCCTTTCGCGAGACGGCCTTCGAGACCGTGCCGCCCTCGCCTGCAGGCCGCCAGAGCGAGTTCCTGCTCGTGCTGCGCCCGGCCTAGCGCCCCAGGACGAAGCGTCCCTCGTGCACGCGGAGCGCCTGGCGGTGGCGCTGGATCCAGAGCAGGAGGCGGTTGCGCGGCAGGGGACGCTCGGCGACGCCCTCGACCTGCTCGGGCGCCAGCAGCGCCACGAGCGCCTCGTGCGCCCGGCGGCGCACGGCGGGATCGGGGTCCTCGAGCGCCAACGTGAGCCGCTTGAGGCTGCTCGGCCCCTCGGTCCGTGCGCGACGCAGCAGCTCCTCGGGCGCCAGGGGCGGGACGGCGCGCGGATCGGCGGGTCCCAGCGAGGGCTCGGAGGGCGCGGGGGGCGCAGGCGGCGCGCCCGGAGCCGGGCCCGAGGGCGTCACCGCCGGAGCGCTACGCGGCCGCGCGGTGAACACGCGCGGCGGGTCGGCGGCGCGGCTCAGGAAGAGCAGCGCGAAGCAGGTGGCGTAGAGCGGCGCCTCACCCACCCAGGAGCCGTCCTTCTTCTGGGTGGAGAGCAGCTGCTGCGTGCCCAGGGCGAACCAGTCGTGTCCGTCGCCCACCCGCTCGCGCTCCGCCAGCACGCAGGCGCGCTCGAGGGTCCAGAGGTAGTAGTGCAGCCAGCCACGGCCCGCGTTGCGTTGCCGTTCCCCCACGCCCCCCTGCGCCGGCCCGCGGTTCTTCTCGACGCTGAAGTCCTCCGCCAGCCAGGCGAAGGAGCGCGCCAGCGCGCTCTCGATCTCGGCGTCGGGGCCTTCGCCCAGCGCGCGCAGCACGGCCAGGCAGGCGATGGCGGCGGTGGTCATCGAGGCGCTCGGGGCCGAGGCACGTGCGCCCCCGGAGGCGTAGCCGAAACCGCCGTCGGTGCCTTGGGCCGAGAGCCACCAGGCGCGAGCACGGGCCAGGGGCTCGGGCGGCGCGTCGATCCCCTCCGCCGCCAGCGCGCCCAGCCCCAGCAGGGCGAACTGGGTGTTGCTGTGGTCGCCCACTTCGGGACCCCCGCGGCCGCTCTCGCCAGGCTGGCCGCTGTAGCCCCACTGCCCGTTCTCGGCCTGGGTGCGCACGAGCAGGTCACGAACCCGCTCCATCCGCAGGCGATCCGCCGGCCGGCCACGAGCGCGCAGCACCATCGCCAGCAGCGAGGAGGTGTACGTGCCCGGATCGCGGTCGCTCGCGCCGCGCCCAGGACCGAGGCGATCGACGAGGGCCAGGGTGCGCGCGAGCCGACGGTCCTGGGGCGTGGCGCCGTCCTCGCGTAGGCCGGCATGCTGCAGTGCGAGGGCCGCCAGCAGGGTGGCCCCCAGCCCCGAGTCGCCCGCGGGCCCGAAGCCTCCGTCTGGTCGCTGCTCGCCGAGCACCCAGGCGACGCCGCGCTCGAGGGCGCTGTCCACCGCGGAGGGCGCCGATGCGCCCGGTGCCGCGGCCAGGGGGGCCAGCAGGGGAGCGGGCGCGCCGGCGAGCGACAGGCAGAGCGGGAGGCAGAAGAGGCAGGCGCGCATGCGCTCCGTGATACTCGGGAGGGAAGCCCTCCCTCCCATGGCCCTCCCTCCTAACGTACCCGCGACCCCGATGTCCGAGCGCCTCACCTTGGCGACCTGGAACATCCACAAGGGGATCGGCACCGACGGGCGCTACCGCCTGGACCGCACGATCCACGTCTTGAAGGGGCTGGACGCCGACGTGGTCTGCCTCCAGGAGGTGGACGAAGGGGTGCGCCGCAGCGGGCGGGACAGCCAGCTCCAGCGCCTCTCCAAGGAGCTCGGCTATCCCTACGCGGCGCTGGGCTTGAACGTGCGCGTGGGCGGTGGCGGCTACGGCAGCGCCACCCTGAGCCGCTTCCCGATGTGGGACGTGCACAACGTGGACTTGACCGTGCCGCCCAAGAAGCGCCGCAGCGCGCTCGTCACGCGCATCGACCACGGCCCTCCGGGCGGCTGGGTGATCGCCAACGTCCACCTGGGCCTGCTGCACCTGGAACGCACGGTGCAGGTGCGGCGCCTCTTGGCGCACGTCACCGAGGGCGCCCCTGACGAGCGGCCCCTGGTGCTGGCCGGCGACTGGAACGAGTGGGGCAGCCGTCTCGTCCAGGGGGCGCTGCGCGAGGCGGGCTTCCACCTGGCGCGCCTGGATCACCATCACCCCAAGGGGGAGCGCACCTTCCCCAGCCAGCGCCCGCTGCTGGCCCTCGACCGCGTGCTCTACCGCACGCCCGTCTGCGTGCACCACGTCCAGTGCGTGCTCGACGACGCCACGCGGCAGGCCAGCGACCACCTGCCCGTCGTGGTCGAGCTCGACCCGGGGCCGAGGACGTAGCCGACGTCCCGCAGCGGGAGCGCGCGAGCGGGCCAGGTGGCGGGCGATGCGGTCCGCGGCGGCGCGGGTCGATTTTCGAATGGCGCCTCCGGCGCCCCGGTGGCACGCTTGGGCCGTCTGGACGTCATGGCGGCCGCTCCCTGCTTGCCGCCGAGAGACCATGAGCAGCGATGGAAGGAACTGCCGAGCGCTGCCGCCGTGTCTTCGACGAGGGTGCGGCACGATTCCCCGGCGTGGCGCTGGCGTTCGACTCGTTTGCCTCGGTGTGGGGCGCGATGAACGTCCGGCGTGAGGCGCGGGTCGCCGACGCGGCCCGGGGAGGTCGCGCGTCGGGGCCAGGCGCTCCTTCGGAGGACCTCTTCCTCGCGATCGCGTGCGCCGAGGGAGCCACTGGAGCATGGGAGGACTTCGACCGCGAGTACGCCCCGCGCCTGCGCGGGCTGCTCCGCAAGCACCGCGTGGACGACGCGGAGGCGGACGACCTCGTATCCGATCTCTCCGGCTACCTCTGCCAGCCGGCGAGGGACGTGAAGGGCACGACGCGCATCGGGGCCTACGACGGATCCGCGTTGCTGTTCACTTGGCTCGCCGTGATCGTGTTGCGGACCGTGAAGCATCGTCGACGCAAGCTCGCTGCCGCGCCGGAATCGGGGACGGCGCTCGCCGATGTCTCGATACGGCGGGGAGGTCCCGCGCACTCGGCGATCAGCCAGGAGATGGCGCGGCGCTTCCAGGCCGCAATCGCCTCCGCCTGGGAGTCCCTGACCCCGCGGGAGCGCCTGGCCGTCCTCTTCAAGCATCGCGACGGGCTGCGGGGCTGCGACATCGCCCGCCTGCTCGGCGTGGGGGAACCGCGCGTCACGCGCCTGCTCGAGGCGGGCCTCGGCCGGTTGCGAGACGCCGTTCGCCGTCAGATGCCGGACACCCCGCCTGGCACGCGCACTCCCGACCAGGCCATCTGGCAGGCCATGACGGAGGTGCTCGCGAGGCACCTGGCAACTCTCGAGCCCTGGCCCCACCAACTGGGTGCAGATGACTGACCGCCCCCCCGATGTGCACGAGGACGAGATCAACCTCCTCGTGTCGGGCGCGGAGGCGCTCGGTGCGGAAGCGGCCGTGCCCTGCCCCGAGGCGAACGCGCTCGCGGAACTTGCCGACGGCTGCATCGCCACCGGCGCACGGGCCGCGATCGAAACGCATCTCTCGCGTTGCCCTCCGTGCCGCACCATCGTCGCGGCGCTCACGGCGCTCGGAGCTGCAGGGGTCAGCCAGGCATCGTCATCAGCACGCGGTGCGGGCGCGGAAGGCGCCGGCTCGGCGGGTGCCCGCGCGGACTTCCCGCGCGCGTTCGGATCCTACTCCCTGTTGCGTCGTATCGGTGGCGGTGGGATGGGCGAGGTCTTCGAGGCCGAGCACGTCGATCGCCACCGCCGCGAAGCCCTGAAGCAGCTTCGCGCGGGACTCGACGACGACTTGCGGGCGTCCGAGCGCTTCCTCCGTGAGGTGCGCGCCGCTGCGCGCGTCGTCCACGACCACGTCGTGGCCCTCTACGACTCGGGCGTGATCGATGGTGTGCTCTACTACACGATGCCGTTGTTGCCGGGGCCGTCGCTCGGTGAGCTCGTCGAGGAGCTGCGCGAGACCGGCGAGGCGACGCCTGCGCGGGCGGCGAACGCCGTCCTCGACGGCCACGGCATCCCTGCTGCGCCGCTCGCGAGCGGCGACCCAGAGCGCGGCTACGCGCGGCGGGTGGCCGCGCGGCTGTCACCCGTCGCAGCGGCGCTCGCGGCGATCCACGACGTCGCGATGGTCCACCGCGACGTCAAGCCGTCGAACCTGGTCCTCGACGAGCGCCGCCGCGCCGTGCTCACCGACTTCGGCCTCGTGCGAATCGACGCCTCCCGGATGACGCAGGCGTCGGAGACCCTCGGAACGCCGGCGTACATGGCGCCCGAGCAGCTCGAACCCGGGGCGGCGGTGGACGGCCGCGCCGATGTCTACGCCCTCGGGGTCTCGCTCTACGAATTGGCGACGTTGCACCGGCCCTACGAGGGCGGGTCTCTCGCAGAGACCGTGGCCCTCATCCTCCGCGGAAAGCCGCGCGCGGCGCGCGAGCGCAACCCGGGCCTGCCGCGCGACCTGGATGTGCTCATCGCCCGGTGCCTCGAGCGACGCCCGGCGGACCGCTACGCGGACGCACGCGCGCTGGCACGCGACCTCGACGCCTTCGCGCGCGGCGAGCCGATCACCGCGCGGCCCATGTCCGCACCGGCCCGCCTCGCCCGGGCGATTGCTCGGTACAGGATCCCGGTCGCGATCGCGGCGACGGCGCTGGTCGCCCTCGGCGCCCTCGCCTACGTCTTCCCCGGCTCTCTGAACGTGAGAGCGACGCCGAGCGCGGAGCTTGCTCTGGACGGCGAGGACGTGGGCGTCACCCCTCTTGCGAATCGTAGCGTTTCTGCGGGGAACCACCGGATCGAGCTGCGACGGGAGAAATTCGCGCCCACGGTGCGTTCGATCGACATCGGGCGCGGAGCGACGTACGACCTCGACGTCGTCTTGCGCGCGCTCGACCCCGCTGATCCCGAGACGTTGCTGCTCCTTGGGTCGGAGCTTGGCGTCAAGCGCGCCGAGGTGAGCGTAGCACTCGATCGCACGCCCTCACGCGCGGCAGACATGGCGGTTCTCTTCCCGCGTGGAGCGTTGCGCGAGGCGCCCGCCGAGATCTCGATCTGGACGGAGTCGCCCGTCGCGGCGGTCAAGGTCGAACTGCGGCGCATGGGCGCGGCAGCGGCCACCGGGACGGATGAAATCATGCACTCATGGGAGCTGGCCGACACGTTCCGACAGGTGCGTCTCGCCGTTTCCGGCGACGTCCGCTCAACTCTCGGCCCCGACTCCTATCGCCTCGACATCGCGGGCGGCGGAAAGAGGGGGATGCAGGCCGCGTTCGAGGTCCTGTCCGATGCCGATGCCAGGCTCATCCTGCGCGAGATCGATGCGTCCACGCGGGGCTTCGCCCCCGACGATCTCGCCGCGAGGTTCCTCCGCGCGGACCTCCTGATCGCCCGCGGCCTCTACGTCGACGCGCTTGCGGAAGCGACGCGCCTGCGGCAGAGTCTCGGCGATCGCAGGGAAGTTGGACGTCTCGTGCTCGCCTCTCTCGACCGAGCGGGCCTGCGCGACATCGGGCCGTGGTTTGACTGGGCCGCGCTGTACCTGCGCGCGGAGAAGTAGGAGGGAGCCGGTGGTGCGCATGGCGAAACAGATTCTCATTGCTCTCGTCGTGACCGTGCTCAGCGCTACGGCCTCGTCCCACGGGCAGGACGAGCCCGCGGCGCCGCCAGCGCAGCCGGCGTCCGAGCCTGACACGCCGCAGCAGGCGGCCGAGAGAGTCGTCGTTGCCCTGGCGGCCACGGCCGCCGAGGGACTGCAGGCCCTCGCCGCTCGCGACGATCCTGACCCGTGGCTTGTGGCGGACGAGCTGCTGTTTCGCAAGAAGGCGGGCGCGGCCGACATGTTTGCGCGCGCAGCGCTACGCAAGGACACGGAGAGACTGCCGGCGTATGTCGCCTCTGTACGCGACGCGCCGTACGACGTCGAGGCGCGGCAGGCGCTCGTCGCGGCGAACGCAGAGCTTTCCGCGGAAAAGTGGGCCGAGGCGCTCGCCGTGCTCGACAAGGCCAAGCCGACGGGAGTCCACGTCGTCGCCGTCCGTCTCGACCATGGTCGAGGGTTCGCCCTGCGCGGTCTCGCGCGCTCGAGCGACAGCGCGGACGCCTTCCGACGTGCGGGGCGGGCAGCGGAGAGCCTCGGATGGCTCGCTCGCTCCGCGAACGCCTTCCACGAAGCGGGGAGGTCCTTCTACCTGCGATTCGAACTCCCCGCGGCGCTTCCCGACTGGCAGGCCCAATTGCGCATCGAGGAGTCCCGCGGGAACGACGCGGGCATCTCCCAGGCACTCACGAACCTCGGCATCCTCTACAAGAACCTCGGCGAGAGCGGGAAGGCGTTGGACTGCCAGCTGCGGGTGCTGGAGCTCGACGAGCGATTGGGCGATCGTGCCGGCGTGGCGATTGACTTGGCGAATCTCGCCGGGCTCTACCTGATGCTCGGGGACTACGCGAAGGCGCTCGAGTACGGGCAGCGTGCGTTGCGTCTCGACGCGGAGCTCGGCGACGCCGCCGGCGCGGCGTCGGACCTCACGTTGCTCGCCTACGTGCACAGGCGCCTCGGGCGGCTGGCGGAAGCGCTGAATCTGGGGCAGCGCGCACTCGATCGCTACGAGAAGCTTGGCAATCCAGTAGGCCTCGCGACGGCCCTCGGAGCCCTCGGCAACGTCTACGAGAGTCTTGGCGACTACGCGCGGGCGCTCGAGTTTCATGGGCGCTCTCTCGCGATCAACGAGCGCATTCAGCACAGGCGAGGCGTGGCGGCGGATCTGATGAACATGGGCATCGTCCGCGAGACGCTCGGGGAATTCCAGGCGGCACTCGACCTGTACGTGCGCGCGTTGAAGATCGGCGAGGATCTGGGCAACCCTGTCTCCGTGGCGAGGTGTCTCTTGAACATCAGCCACCTGTACAGCCGCCGCGCTGACTACGCGCAGGCCCTGGCCTTCGCCGAGCGGGCGTTGAAGGCGCACGAGGAGCTCGGCGACCGCCTGTGCGTGCCGGCCGATCTGGCGAACATCGCGCTCGCGCACGAAGGACTCGGGAAGCACGCGTTGGCGCTGGAGTTCCGCGTGCGCGCACTCGACGGCGCGAGAGCGACCGGCTCCCCCGAAGCCGTCGTCACCTGCCTCTGTGGGATGGCTTCTGGCCATCGCTCGGCCGGCCGTCCTCGCGAGGCCATCTCTTGGGCGCGGCAGGCGGTCGAAGCCCTGTCAGCGGTCGTCCGCGGCGTCGCCGAGGAGCATGGCGCCTCGACGCGAGGCCGGTATTCGGGCGTGTTCGACGTCGGCGCCGCCGCGGCAGCGACGCTTGGCGACGCGGACGAGACGCTCTTCTTCCTGGAGAGCGGCCGGGCCGGCGCGCTGCTCGAATCGTTGAGATCGCGCGACTCGATCGTCTCGCTGCCGCCGCGGCTCGCCGAGGCAGAGGGCGCCGCGCGCGCCCGTCAAGCGTCCGCTGCCGAGACGCTGCGACACGCCACCCAGCACGGCAACGGCGAGGCTGAGAAGATCGCGCGTACGGCAGTCGACGAGGCACAACGGGCTCTGTCCGACGTGATCTCGCGCATCCAACGTGAAGCAAAGGCGGTTGCCGACGTCGCGTATCCCAAGGCGGACTCCACGGAAGCGATCCGCGGTCGCCTTCGAGCCGGAGAAGCACTCGTCGTCTATGGCCTTCCGGGCGAGTCCTTCGGGAGCGCGATCGCGGTGGTCGTGACCGCGAAGGACGCGCGGGTCGTGTCGCTCGCCAAGTCATCGGACGTGCAAGCGGCATGCTCCGCGCTCAAGGCCGAGACCGGAACGAGCGACGTCGCGGCCCAGGCCGTCGCACTGCGCAAGCTCGTCATCGATCCACTCCAGCTCGACGCAAAGACGACTCGATTGTTCGTCTCGCCCGACGGAGCTCTTTCGTACGTGCCCTTCACGCTGCTCGCGCCGGACCTCGAAATCGTCTACGTCCCGTCGGGCACGACCTACGGAGTGCTGCTCGCCGATGTGTCGAAGCAGGGCGAGGGAGTCCTCGCGATCGGGGATCCCGACTACGGTGCGCCGCCGGCGCCGGACCTCGTCGCCGCGGTGGCGGTCCATCGAGGCGCCATGAACCTCGTGCCGTTGCCGGCGACCAGCGCCGAGGCCAGGACCTTGGGCACGACCGTGCTGCTCGGCAAGCGCGCGACGGAACAAGGGTTGCGCGAGGCGCTGGCGACAAACGCTCGCTGGCGCGCGGTTCATCTCGCCTGCCACGGGCTCGTCGATCCGGACCAGCCGTTGCTCTCGTCCCTCGCGCTGACGCCCGGCGGCGACGACGACGGATTCCTGACGGCGCTCGACGTCTTCCGGATGAAGGTCCCGGCCGATCTCGCGGTGCTCTCGGCGTGCGAGACCGGCAAAGGCAGATTCTACCGCGCGGAGGGGATCGTGGGCCTCACGCGGGCCTTCATGTTCGCGGGTGCGCCGCGGGTGCTCGTCTCGTTGTGGAAGGTGGACGATGCCGCGACGTTAGCGCTCATGACACGCTTCTACGCGGGCTGGAACGCCGGACTTTCCCCTGCCCGGGCGCTACGCGAGGCGCAGCAGCTCGTCGCGGCACAGGAGGCCTGGAGCCACCCCAGGTTCTGGGCGGCGTGGTCGCTGTGGGGCCTACCCGAGTAGCTCGGATTCTCTCCGGCAACTTCCCGAATGTGCGCCCACTCTCAGGTTGAGGCGGTAGTCGCGGCGTTCGCCCGACCCGTCGTCTCGCGGGGCGGGCGCAAGGACGCCCCCCCTCGACGAAGCGACCAAGGCAAGAACCGATATGGGAGGCGCGATGAGTTCGAGGAATACGGGCAGGTGGGCACTCATGGGAGCGGCGGCGGTCGTGCTCGCGGGCACGGCGTGGGCCGCCAAGGGCGGCGGCGGCACACCGATCTCGACGCAAGGCGTGGTCGCGTTCGGCGTCGGGGTCACCGACTCGACGCGCGGCACGTACGCGATCAACCCGGACGGGTCGGGCCTCAACAAACTCACCACGCAAATCTATCCGATGGACGTCTCGCGCAACCGCGTGCCGGTCACGGTTCTCGTCAACGGCGCGACCGCGGCGGGTCAGGACGTCTACGCCATGCGCGCCGACGGTACGGGGAGCGCTGTGCTCCTCGTCTCCGGCAGCGCCGTGGACGCCCGCTTCAGCCTCGATGGCGAGCGGATCGCCTATGGCTCCGTGGTCGTCGTAAGCCCTCCAGAGGTCCAGCCTCCAGTCACCGTTTGGTCGATCCGAACGGCCGACGTCGTGCGCGCTGG
>JANOFW010000224.1:0-3921 GCA_031413835.1 Planctomycetia bacterium | reverse complement strand
ACGCGGCCAAGGGCGTCGAGCTCAAGCAGCTGTTCGAGACTTTGCGCGACACGGAGGCACGTGGCCAGGCCATCGTGCTGCACCACAAGGACGCCTACCCTTTCCGCTACGACCAGAAGCGCACGCGCGCTGAGGCCGAGGAGCTGGCACGCAGCGTCCACGCGCGCGCGCTCGCCGGGGAGGACTTCGCTGCCTTGGCGCGCACGTACTCCAGCGATGTGAGCGGCGACAACGGGGGCCACCTCGAGACCCTGGATCCGGTCACGAAGCGGAAGACCCCCTGGATCCGCATCGGCAACACCGACTTTCCGCTCCCGCTGCTCGACGCGCTGTTCCGCGGCGAGGTCGGCAAGGTGTTTCCTGAGGTGCTCGACACGAGCCGCGGCTTCGTGATCGTCAAGCCGCTCGAGAGGAAGCGCGTGTAGCGCTGAAGGTGCCGGCGCTCAGGCGCTCGTGCGGCCGCTGAGAGGCAGGCGCACGCGGAAGGCAGTGCCCCGGCCCGGCGCGCTCTCGACCTCGACGCGCCCGCCGTGGCCCTCCACCACGCGGCGCACGATCGCCAGGCCCAGGCCCGTGCCCTCGGCCTTGCCACGCGTGAAGAAGGGCTCGAACAGGCGCGCGCGGGTGCTCTCGTCCATGCCCACGCCGGTGTCGGCCACCGTCAGCACGGCCTCCCCGTCGGCCGCCTCGGCCCCCAGGCTCAGGGTGCCGCCGGCGGGCATGGCCTGGGCGGCGTTGCGCGCCAGGTTCTCGAGCGCGCGCCGCAGCGCCGCGGCGTCGGCCGGGGCGGCTCCGGCGGTGCCGGGGAGGCGCACGACGCGGATCGGGCCCTGGGCGTGGGACGCCTCGAGCTCCTCGACCAGCTCGTCGAGCAGGTCGTCGAGGTCGATCTTGGCGAACAGGAAGGGCTGGTCGCCGCGCACGAAGGAGAGGATCGAGCGCACCATGTCGCCCATGCGGCTCGCCTGGCGGCGGATGCCCTGGGTGCAGCGCAGGCGCACGTCGGCCGGGGGCTCCTGCTCGATCACGTCGGCGTAGCCGCGCACGGCCGAGAGCGGGCCCGAGAGGTCGTGCACCAGCGCGGCGGCGATCCTGCCCACGGTGGCCAGGCGCTCGGCCGAGAGCCGCTGGGCGAGGAGCCGGTTGTTCTCCATGGCCACGGCCGCGTAGGCGGCGAAGGCGGTCAAGAAGGCCTCGTCGGCGGCGTCGAACGTGCCGGCGCGCTTGTTGAGCGCCTCGAGCACGCCCAGCACCTCGCCTCCGCGCGCGCACAGGGGCACGGCCAGGAGCGAGCGCGTGCGGAAGCCGGTGGCGGCGTCCAGGGTGCGGTCGAAGCGCGGGTCCGCATAGGCGTCGGCCACCCGGACGGCAAGCCCGCTGGCGACGACCTCGCCCGCGATGCCCCGCCCGGCACGCACGGTCAGGCGCGTGAGCTCCTCGCCGTGGAACAGGTGGCTCACCAGGTCGCCGGTACCCGCCTCGCGCACGAAGATCGCGCCGCGCTCGGCCCCCAGGTTCGCGGTGGCCAGGTCGAGGATGCGCCTGAGGAGCGCGTCGAGCTCCTGGGTGCGGGCCAGCTCCACCCCGGCGCCGATGAGCGCCTCCAGGCGAGCCTGCGGGAGCCCCGCATCGCGCGGTCGTTCGAGATCGGCCACGCGTCCAGACTAGCCGTGGGTCGCCAAGGCGCGCTTCTGGCGCTTGGGGGGTCGATCTGGACCGGCTCCTCGGACGACGTCGGGTTGCCGTTGCGCTACCCGGCGGCGGCAGGCAGAATCACGACCGGTCGGCGACCCCGGGCTGCTCGAGCCCAGGCGCAGGCCGGCGGGGACGGTTCCATGGAGCACACGATCTACCTGGTCCTGGCCTGCGTGGGCGGGGGCATCCTGCTGCTCCAGGTTCTGCTGCAGGTCTTCGGCTTGGCGGGCCACGGCGACTTCGACGGCACCCACGACGGGGGCAACGTCGGCACGGAGGCCGGCTCGCACGATGGCTCCTGGTTCTTCGGCGTGCTCTCCTTCAAGGCCCTGGTCGCTTTCGCCGGGCTCTTCGGACTCACCGGCCTGGCGCTCTACGACACCGGCTGGTCGGCCCCCGCACGCGTGGCCGTGGCCACCCTGGTGGGCTTCGTGGGCATGCTGCTGGTCGCCTTCCTGATGCGCAGCCTGCTGCGTCTGTCCTCAAGCGGCAGCCTCGACCCGCGCAACGCCGTGGGCGTGGGGGGGGCCGTCTACCTGCGCATCCCCGCCTACGGGCGGGGCGCGGGCAAGGTGACCCTCGAGATCCAGGGCCGGAGCCTCCAGCTTGAGGCCGTCACCGACGGCGACGAGATTCCCACCGGCGCCCGCGTCAAGGTCGTCGGCCTGCTGGGCGAGGACACCCTCAAGGTGATGCCCGCCTGAACGACCTGGCGGGGGCTCGCCCCCGCTACTCCCTCCACCCTCGGCGGTCCTCCTGCCGCCACCTCCCCGGGGATCGAAAATGCGTTTGCCCATTGCTCCGTTCCTGGCCCTCAATGACACGGCGCTGATGGCCCTCGTCGCCTTCGCGGTCCTGCTGCTCTTCAGCCTGCTGCTGCTGCTGATCACGCGCTACAAGCGCTGCCCCTCGAACAAGATCCTGGTGGTCTACGGCAAGATCGGCGGCGGGCAGGCCAGCAAGTGCCTGCACGGTGGCGGCGCGTTCGTGATCCCGCTGATCCAGGACTACGACTTCCTCGAGCTGGAGCCGATCCAGATCGAGATCCCGCTGCGCGGGGCACTGTCGGCCGAGAACATCCGCGTGAACGTGCCTTCCACCTTCACCGTGGCCATCGGCACCGAGCCGGCGGTGATGCAGAACGCGGCCATCCGCCTGCTGGGCCTGACCCACGAGCAGTTCGAGGGCCAGGCCCGCGACATCATCTTCGGTCAGCTGCGCCAGGTGATCGCCTCGATGCACATCGAGGAGATCAACCGTGATCGCGACTCGTTCCTGGCCGCCATCCAGAAGCAGATGGAGCCCGAGCTGCGCAAGGTGGGCCTGGTGCTGATCAACGTCAACATCACCGACATCACCGACGAGTCGGGCTACATCGAGGCCATCGGCCGCAAGGCGGCGGCCACCGCGGTGCAGCAGGCCGACATCGACGTGGCCGAGCAGGTGAAGAAGGGCCAGGTCGGCGTGGCGCGCGCCAACCGCGAGCGCGACGTGAGCGTGGCCGAGGCCGAGAAGGAGCGCGAGATCGGCAAGAAGGACGCCGAGCGCGAGCAGCTGGTGCGGGTGGCCGGCATGGACCGCGACGAGAAGGTCGGCCAGCAGCGCGCCGCGCTCGAGCGCGACGCGCAGATCGCCGACGCCGACCGCGAGAAGCGCATCAAGGTGGCCGACGCCGACGCGCTGGCGGTCAAGGGTGAGAACACCGCCAAGGGCATCATCGCCAAGACGGAGGCCGACCTGCAGGTGCAGCGCGCCGAGGCCTTCCAGCGCGGCGAGACCAGCCGCCGTGTGGCCGAGGCCGAGGTGCTGCGTGCCCAGTACGAGGCGCAGGCGATCTCCGCCCGGGCCGAGGCGAACAAGGTCGAGGCCGAGCAGATGGCGGCCTTGCTGGCGCCGGCGCGCGCACAGAAGGCGCGCATCACGGTGGACGCCGAGGCCGAGGCGGAGAAGCGCCGGATCGAGGCCGAGGGCGATGCCAAGGCGATCTTCGCGCGGTTGGAGGCGCAGGCGCGCGGCGAGTACGAGATCCTGGCCAAGAAGGGCGAGGGCCTGGGCCGCATCGTGGCGGCCTGCGGCAGCGCGGAAGCCGCCTTCCAGATGCTGATGCTCGAGCACATCGAGAAGCTCAGCGAGAACGCCGCCAAGGCCATCCAGAACATCAAGTTCGACAAGATCGTGGTCTGGGACGGCGGGGGCGCGGGGGGGCCTGGTGGGACGAGCGCCACG
>JANOFW010000223.1:0-8556 GCA_031413835.1 Planctomycetia bacterium | reverse complement strand
CCCGCGGGGGCTTCGAGCGCCTCAGGGCCGGCGGCGCGGCCGGCCGTGGCGGCGCCCCAGCGCAGGTGGTTCAACGCCAGCCAGCCGTCGAGCTCCGTGGCCTCGGGGGCCAGCGCGAGCGCGCGCCTGAGCGAGCGGATGGCCGCGGCGGTGTTGCCCTGGTTGGTGGCCAGCACGCCGGCCAGGTGCTCGAGGTAGCTGCTGCGTCCCGCTTCGTCGCGCGCGGCCGAGAGGTACTCGCCCACGGCCTCGCGGGTGATGTCGAGCGGCGCGGCCTCTGGCGTCGAGCCGTCACCTGCCGCGGCGGCCGGAGCCGCGGGATCGGCGGCCGTCGGCGGCTGCAACGCCAGCGCCACGAGCGCGCGCCCCAGCGAGGGCGAGACGGTCTCGTCGTCGCGGCGGCTGGGCGAGGCGCCCATGCGCAGGGCCTCGTCGCAGGCAGCGAAGGCCCCCGCTGCGGCGCGCGTCTCGGCCAGACGCCAGCAGGTCAGGCCCAGGTCGTAGAGCGCCTGGGCGCGCCAGACCCCCGACTCGGCCGGCGAGGTCGCGGCCATGGCGAAGGCGCTCTTGGCCCCGGCCAGCTCGCCGCGCGCGTAGAGCACCGCGCCACGTGCGAGCAGCGCACGCGGATGGTCGCCCTGGAGACCGAGCGCCAGGTCACATGACTGCCGCGCCGCGGTCAGATCGCCCAGCCGCAACGCCGCCTCGGCGCGGCTCAGGTGGGCTTCGAAGGAGGCGCCCGCGCGCCCGTAGGCGGCCAGCGCCTCCCGGTCGCGGCCCTGGAGGGTGAAGGCATCGCCTTCCCCGAGCGCGACCTCGGGGCTGGTGGGCTGGAGCTCCCTGGCCTTGGCGAGGTAGGTCAGCGCCTGCTCGGGCAGGCCCAGGCCGTCGAGGGCCAGGCGGCCCAGCTTCACCCACGGCTCGCTGCGCGTGGGCGCGGCCTTGGCGTAGGCGGTGAGCGCGCGCAGGGCGGACTGCTCGTCCTTCAAGGCCTGGTAGGCCTCGACGAGCCGGACGAGCACGTCGGCCTGCACGTCGAGGCCCGAGGTCTCCTGCGCCACCGCCAGCGCGCGCTCGAGCAGCAGCACCGTGCGGCGCCAGCCCTCGCGGTCCTCCTTGCCGGTGGCGCCGACGGCGGCCATGTCCTGGGCCACCTCCAGCAGCCCACGCAGGTTCTTGGTGGCGGCTACCGTCTCGCTGCCCAGCTTCATGCGCACGCTCTGGTCGTAGACGTTCTCCACCGAGCGACGCAGGAACCACTGCGGGAACTCGCTGCCTTGCCTGCTGGTGCGGTTGCCCTTGCTGCGCCGGGCCACGCTGACCGCGTCGAGCCCGCCCTTGACGGCCTGCTCGGCCGAGCCGATCAGCGACCACTCCACCTGCAGCTTGTCGGCACCCTCGCCGCCGGCGAGCTGGCGCTCGAGCTGGCGGTAGCCGTCCTCGCCCCGGCGCACGCCGTTGATGGACACGATGGAGACGTAGGTCGTCTTGCCCTGGACCTCGACCCAGTCGTAAGCGTCGGCGGGCGTGGGCGCGTACTCGTCGAAGGTCACCGGGGCCACGACCAGGGGCAGGGAGGTGTCGCTCGGGCTCAGGGTCGGGGCGACGCCGCGCAGCGGACGCCGCGCCTGGGGCGCCAGACCCGGCACCGTGGGTGGCAGCGGGAACTCGAGCGCGATCTCCGGGGGCAGATCGATCTCGATCGGCGGCAGCGGCCGCGTGTCGGTGGTGCGCTCGAAGAGGTTGCGGCGCTCGTCGGCCGAGCCGGGCCCCGCGAAGGAGGGGTGCGCCAGCGGGTTGGGAGCGAGCACGCGCTTGCCCACGACACCTTGGAGCACGTTCTCGGGCTTGGGCTTGGCCTCGCCCGAGTCCACGGCCTTGTCCTTGAGGACCAGGGCGGTGAGGGCCAGCAGGCCGAGCGCGTAGAGCAGCAGCGCGCGCTCCTTGCCCAGGACCCGGTCGAGCGCCGCCGTGACGGCGAGCGCGCCCAGACCCAGGACCACGAAGGTCAGGAAGGTGCCGAAGGCGGCGGCGAGGACCAGGCTCACGAGCGACCCTCCTGAGCGTCGAGGTTGAGGCTCGCGGCCGGTTTCACGGCCAGGCTGTCGAGCGTCATGGTCAGCTCCACCAGGCCGGTGGCCGACTTGGCGCGCGGCGGCTGCTGGGCCACCAGCGTGCCCACGGGCGTGGGCTGGCGCGGGTCGGTGACGAGGTCGAGGATCGCCTCGACGCAGGTCGCCGAGGCCGTCAGGGTGATCTTCACGGGCCACTCTTGGAGGAAGGCGTCGGGGCCCGCGCTGCGCGGGTTCTCGAAGGTCACCGCGTCGAGCGAGCGGGCGCCGGAACGGATGGCCACGTCCACGATGCGCGCGAGCAGCGCCAGGTTGGCCAGGCGCAGATCGAGGTCGGCGCGCGACACCGAGAGCACCTGGTCGAAGCCCAGCCGCTCGGCCTCGAGGTCCATGTCGGCCCGGTTGGCGCGCGTGCGCAGCACGCCCCAGACGTCGGAGAGCAGCGAGCTGAAGGCCACGTTGGGGTTGCCGGCACGGAACAGCGCCGTGCGCTCGACCGCCAGCCGCTCGGCGTCGCTCAGCGCCTGCGCGGCGGCGGCGCCGTCGCCCTCGAAGGCCTCGGCGCCGACCCCGCCGCGGGCGAAGGCCGCGATCAGGGCCTGACGCACGTAGTGCTGCACGAAGTCACCGCCGTGCGCGGCGGGGTCGAAGGCCCCGCCCAGGCGCTTGACCGACTCGCCGAAGGCCTCGGCGTTGGCGCGCAGGACGGTGCCCACGTCGTTCTTGGGCAGCACCAGGTTGGTGAGCGCCGAGCGCGCGGCGGCGGCCTCGGCGGCGGCGTCGTCCGGGTCGGGCGTGACGATGTGGACCACGATCAGGCCGACCAGGAAGATCCCCAGGCCGATCAGCACCGGGCGCCAGAAGGAACGGAAGCGTTGCCAGAGTTCGTCCACGGGGGGCTCCTACCTCGGGGCGACGGCCGCGCGGGCCGCCTCCTCGAGAATCGACGTGCGGGCGTCGGCCGAAAGCTGGGGGAAGCGGTCGGTGAGGACGCGCTTGATGTCTTCCACGGCCACCTGGGCGAAGGGCACGCGCGCTTCCACGCCGCCCGGGCTCATGCCGACGAAGGCCTTGGGTGCCTGCTCGTCGTCGAGGCGGATGCTCGCCAGCAGCTGCGGCCGGCCCTGCCCGCCGGGGCCCGTGAGGAGCTCCCCCGCCCAGAACTCGAGCTCGAAGTCGCCGTCCTGGCCGGGCTTGCCGGGCTTGTAGGCCGTGATCGTACGCACCACCAGGTTGCGCTTGTTGGCCTCGCAGGCCGCGACGAACTTGCCGTAGATCTGCTGGGGCTGCTGCAAGCCGCTGACGCGCAGGAGCACCGCCACGCGCGCATCGCGCCCGCGGCTGGGCTCGGTGTTGCGCAGACCTTTGTCGTAGCCGGTGCCGGGCTTGGTCGGGTTCCTGGGGCGGTACCAGTCCAGCTCGTTGACCGGGTCTTCGAGCAGCAGGCGCACCGAGCTCAGATAGACGTCGGGCCCGGCGGCGAGGTGCGTGCTCAGCTCGGCCCAGGTCAAAGCCAGCAGCGTGCCGGGCGCGGCGCGCTCGGCCAGCAGGCGATGCTTGATCTCGCTCTCCTGGGCGTTGGCCAGCGCATCGCGCACGCCCTTGTCGCGCTTGCGCACCTCCTCGGCCTTCTGCTTGTAGCGCGCCGTCTGCTCGTCGTAGGCGGCGCTGGCCTCGGTGCGGCCCTGGTGGACGAAGAACAGCACGCCGGCCATCACGGCCGCCGCCCCCACCCCGTAGATGCCCTTGGTCCAGAAGTCGCGCTGGCGCTTGAGCGCCGCCGGCAGGACCTCGAGGGCGAAGGTCGCCGGCGAGAGCCGCGTCTGGGCCAGACCCACGGCCACCGCGAACTCGTGCGGCTGCGCCTCGGCCAGCTGGCGCTCGTCGGGGGTCAGCTGCGCGAGGTCGCAGAGCACGAACGGGTTGAAGCGCTCGACGGGCACGCCCATGGCCTGCTTCAGGTAGAGGTCGAGGCCCTTGAGCGAGGAGCCGCCGCCGGCGAGCAGCACGCGGTCGATGCGCAGGTCGGGCATGCGCGTCTGCGCGCGCGCGATCATCAGCGTGCCCTGGATGAGCGAGGAGAGCTGACCCGCCACGCCCATCATGGCGTTGGCCACCTTCTCGGCGGTGCCGTCGGCGTAGCGCGCCTGTCCCTTGGGCGTCACGTCGCCCTTGGTGATCTTCATCGTCTCGGCCTTGCCCTCGGTGGTGCTGAAGGCCTGGGTCAACGCGTCGGTGAAGGCCTTGCCGCCGGGCGTGGCGTTCCTGGCGAAGAGCAGCTCGCCGCCGCGCTGGATGGCGATGTCGACGTCCTCCGCGCCCACGTTGACGAGGATCGCGGTCTCCTCCTCCGTGTAGGTCGCGTTCACGGCGAAGGCGTTGAAGAGCGCCACGCTGTTCGGGCAGCCCGCGCCGATCTTGAGGCCTCCGGAGGCCAGGGCCTTCATCTGCACGTCCACGTAGCGGTTGCGCGCCAACGCGACCAGGATGGTGTCCTCGCCGCGCGTGCCCTCGGGATCGGGCAGGTTGAGCTTCTTGTAGTCGGCGCTGACGTCGCCGCCCGACTGGCTGCCGACCTCGTCCACCTCGAACTTCATCAGGTTGCGCAGGCGCCACTCCGGCACGGGCGGGACCTGGCTGTAGCGGATGATCACGTCGCGGCCGGTCAGCCCCAGGGTGACCGCCGCACCGCTGAATCCGCGCGCCGCGAGGGCGCGGCCGGCCACGGGCCGCGTGGCCTCGTCCACGCGCTCCGAAAAGACGCGCTGGACGACGAAGCCTGCGCCTTTGCGCTTGAGCTTGACCGCGCGCAGCGTGTGGCTGCCGAGGGTGACGCCGAGGCCGATGCTGGCCATGGGATTCGCGGTGCTCCGAGGGATCAGGGAGGAAGGGGACGGGGAAAGGGGGCGCGGGGGAGGAGGCTGTGAGGGGGGGCGAGGGGAACGGGAAGAGGGCGGGGACGAGGACGGTGCGGGACGGCGCTCAGCGCGGCGGGAGAGCGCCCTCCACGCCGGGACGCTGCTCGAGGGTCTCTGCGCCCTGGAGCAGGCGCTCGACGCGCGGGTCGCCGGCGCCCCGCGGCCCGAGCAGCGCGCTCAGGCGCGCGCCCAGGTCGCGGTAGATGAGCACCGCCATGGCCTCGTAGCCCTGCGTCTCGCCCAGCTCGGAGGCCAGGCGCTCCAGGCGCGCGGCCTGCGGGCCGAAGCGATCGAGGGCGTAGGCCCGCTCGAGGCTCTCCGCCTCGCCGGCGAGCCTGGCCACCTGCGAGTCGAAGTCGCCCTCGGCGCCGGAGCCGGCGCCGGCCGGGAACGAGGCCCGCAGCCGAACGGTGCGCTGCTGCATCTCCGCCAACGCCGCAGGCGAGCCCAGGATGCGGAAGGCCTGGACCGCGGCGCGCAGCGCTCCCACCTCCTCGGTGGCCTGGTCTTCGAGCGCGCTCGCGAGCTTGCTGGCCTCCTGCGCCACCTCGGCCTCGAAGGGGTTGGCCTGCGCCACCTGGCGCAGGGCCCCGATCGCGGCACCGGGAGCCGTCTTGGCCAGGACCTTGGCAGCCTCGAGCGCCTTCCTGGCGGCGGCCGCCTGCTCGGCAAACTCGGTCACCACCAGCAGTGTGCCCTTGGCGCCGGGCACGGAGTGGACCAGGCGCACCATGGCCGGATCGCCGGAGTCCTCCACGCTCAGGGAGGCGGGGACGTCGCCGGACTGGAACGCCAGCAGGGTGGCCGGACGTGGGACCTCGGCCTTGGGGTTGCCCACCAGGGTCTTCAAGGTCGCGCCCTCGACGGCCCCGGGCGTGAGCGGCACCCCGCGGGCGTCGCTGTTGGTGAGCACGTTGAGCGAACCCCCCACATGGACGCGCGGCAGATCGGCCGAGAGACCGACGCGCTCGGCGCCGGGGCAGTCCAGGACGAGCTCGAGCCCCTCGGCGACGGCCGTCCAGGTGAGGCTCCCGGGCAGCGGCGCGGCGCCGCCGGTGAACGCTCCGGCCACGCGCACGCTCAGGTCGTCCTTCTTGGGCGCCTCGCCGGCCTCGAAGCGCAGGCGTTCACCGCCCTTCCAGGCCCAGCCGGTGGCGGCCACGGCCAGCGGAGTGCGGTTGGTCTGGATCGAGGCCGTGCCGTCGGCCTCGACGGTGGCGCTGGGCAGGCCCGGACAGTCGCACATCTGCGTCGGCGGCAGCTCGGCCGTGGTGCGCACGGAGAGATCGTCGAGCGTCAGCCGAGCGCCGACCTGGACGCGCAGGACCAGGCTCAGGCTGGCCGCCCACGAGGGGAAGGAGAAGGCGCGATCCACCGCCCCCGTGCGGCCGCTGCCCAGCACCTGGGTGAGCGTGGCGGCCGTGGCGCCGGTGGCGCGGTCGGCGTCGTTGCGCCACACGGCCAGCAGCTCGCCCTCGCCGCGCAGCTTCGCCCGCACACGCACGGTGCGCCCGCTGCTGGCGAGGATCTCGTCGTCGTAGGTGACGTTCTCCGGGCGCGCACCCTCGACGGCCTCGTTGCGCGCCTCGAGCGCGCCGCCGGAGGCCCCCATCGAGCGCACGACGGCGAGCGAGCCGCCCTCGGGCCAGCTCCAGGGCATCTCGGGCGTGTCGAACCCGCCGTTGACGATCTGCTCGCCGGTGGCCTTGGTGGGGCCGCGCAGTCCGGACCTGTCGCCCTCGCGCATCAGCAGCCAGCCGCCCGCGCCCACCACGCCCAGGAAGGCCAACATGGAGAGCGTGCCCGCCTTGGAGACGCGCGCGCGGCTGAGGTCGATCTCCCCCATCATGCCCCAGCCGTCGTCCTCATCGAGGCGCGCCAGCTCGACCTCGATCTCCTTCATGGAGGGATCGCGGAAGAGGAAACGCGTGCCGCCCACGCGCAGGCGCGTGCCGTGCGCCAGGGTCGCCTCGGTGGTCGGCTGGCCGTTGACCAGGATGCCGTTGGTCGAGCCCAGGTCGCGGATCGTGTAGCCGTTGAGGTCCTTGACGACCTCCGCGTGGTGCCCCGAGGCCATGCGGTCCTCGAGCACGATGGTGTTGCCCGCGCGCCGGCCCAAGGTGGTGCGCGGTCCGCTCAGGAGCACGCGTTCGCCCTTGCGCGGGCCCTCGGCGTACTCGAGCAGGCATAGGCCCTGCTTGCCCGCCTGGCTCAGGCGCGCCTCCTCCTCGGGATCCTCGAAGCGCAGCGTGACCTTGCCGACCTCGATCACGTCGCCGGAGGCGAGCGCGCGCTTGTCGATGGGCGAGCCGTTCACGCGCGTCTTGTTGGTGGCCCCCAGGTCGGCCACCTCCCAGCCTGCGGGCGAGGAGCCCCGGGCGGGAGTGGAGCGGACCTCGCAGTGGCGCCGCGAGGCCTGGCGCTCGTCGGGGAGCGGGATGTCGTTGCTCGCGTCGCGCCCCACGACCAGGGCCTTGCCCGCCACCAGCTCGACGGTCTGCTCGTTGCCGCTCACGGCGACGATCAATCTGGCCATGCCACGCGCTCCTTCCGCTACGTCTCGCCCCGTGCCGGCCGGAGCCCGCTCGAGGGGAGCCGTGCCGGGCGCGGGTCCGACCGCCTGAGGGTCGGCAACCTACTCGCGCCGCTCCGTCCTTTGCAACGACCATTCCACGCACGCGGCCGGGGGAGCGCGACCCAACCTGCGGCGCAGTCAAGACTTCCGTTGAGGCCGGATGGATCGCGCCCGGGCCGGCTCCGAGCGACCGAGATGCAGGCTACCCATCCAGGCAAGCGGGTTTGCATGCTCCGACAACGAAGTTGCCACCTAGGAGGTGCTTTTGGGTGGCTGCTCGGCGTCCAGCCCGTAGCGTTCGAGCTTCTTGCGCAGGCCCAGACGCGAGAGCCCGAGCTCGAGGGCGGCGCGGCTCTTGTTCCAGTCCAGCCGCTGCAGGGTGCCCCTGAGGATGCGCCGCTCGAGGTCCTCCACCAGGCCCTTGAGGCCCTGGGTGACCGGCCCCTTCTCGTCGGGCGGGCGGTAGGAGAGCAGGCGCGGCGAGAGGTGCTCGGGCCCGATCAGGCCGCCGCTCTCCAGGGCCAGCAGCCGCTGGACCTCGTTGCGCAGCTCGCGCACGTTGCCCGGCCACTCGTAGGCCGCGATCAGCTCCAGGGCCGCGGGGTCCAGGCGCAGCCCCTTCTTCTCGCCGCCCAGATCGGCGAGGAAGTGCGCCACCAGGGCGGGGATGTCCTCGCGGCGCTCGCGCAGCGGGGGGATCTCGATGACCACGCCGGCCAGCCGGTAGTAGAGGTCCTCCCGGAACTGCCCGCCGCGCAGCAGCTCGCCGAGGTCGCGGTTCGTGGCCGAGATCAGGCGCACGTCCACAGGCGTGGTCGACTTGGCGCCGAGGCGACGCACCTCGCGCTCCTCGAGCACGCGCAGGAACTTCTTCTGCAGGTCCGGGGAGAGCTCGCCGACCTCGTCGAGGAACAGGGTGCCCTCGTGGGCCTGCTCGAAGAGGCCGGCGTGGTCGCGGTGCGCGCCGGTGAAGGCGCCCTTCATGTAGCCG
>JANOFW010000222.1:0-7846 GCA_031413835.1 Planctomycetia bacterium | reverse complement strand
GTCCAGGCGCACGACCACGCGGTCGCCCACGGCCACCGGGGTCTTCTGGCCCGTGCGGTCCTTCAGGTGCAGCCGCCCGGCCACCGCGCACCAGATCTCACGACCCAGGCCGGGCAGATCGGCGCGCGCCGCCGTCAGGCGAACCAGACAGCCGCGCGCGTCCACGCGCGCGACGCGACCCTCGAGCAGGTCGGGTGCGGTCATCGACGCGGTGCCGCGCGGCGCGTGAGCACGCCCAGCACCAGGCCCATGGCCACCGCGGCGTTGAGCGACTCGACCTCGGGGCGGATGGCCACGCCCACGCTGCCCGAGGCTGCACCCCGCGCCGCCGGCGACAGGCCGCCGCCCTCGCTGCCCAGCACCAGCACCAGGTCCACGGGCGCGCCGACGACCTCGAAGACGTCGCGCCCGCCCTTCTCGAGCAGCCAGACGGGACGGCGCGCCGCAGGCGGCGCCGAGGCGAGCCCCGCCGCGATGGCGGCGCCCTCCGCGCGGGCGAAGGGCAGCCGCAGGGCCAGCCCGGCCGAGGCCCGCAGGGCCTTCAAGCCCAGGGGGTCGGCGCTGCCCGCCCCCACGAGCAGCCCCGCCGCGCCGAAGGCCGCGGCCGCGCGCACGACCGCCCCCACGTTGCCCGGATCCTGCACGCCGTCGAGCCAGACCAGCAGGCCCCGACGCTCGAGCAGACGCGCCAGCGGCTCGGCCGTGTCGGAGACGACCGCCAGCACGCCTTGGGGGCTGACCGTCGCCGACTGGCGGCCGAGCTCGGCCGCCGCCACCTCGCGCACCGCCAGGCCGGAGCGCGTCGCCGCAGCCGTCAGGGCGCGGGCGGACTCGGGGGCGAGATCGGTCGCCAGGTAGAGCTCCCTCACGACGCCGAGCCCGAGCGCGTCGAGCACGGCCTTGGGCCCTTCGAGCAGGCGCAGCGGCTCGCCCCCGCGTCCGCGCGCGAGCTCGACCAGCCGCTGTCGCTGGGGGCGGCTCAGCGGCATGGGGACTCCGCACCGGCCCGCAGGGCGGCGAGCGCGCCCTCGAGATCGGCGGGCAGCGGGCTCACAAGGTCGAGCGCGGCGCCCGTGACGGGATGGAGCAGCTCGAGGCGCTGCGCGTGCAGCGCCAGGCGCGCCAGCAGCAGCCCGTCCGCCGCTCCCCGGCGCCGTGGATCGAGGTCGCTGCGCCACAAGGGCCGCACGTCGCCGTAGAGGTGGTCGCAGACGATCGGGTGGCCCAGGTGCGCGAGGTGCACGCGCAGCTGGTGCGTGCGGCCGGTCAGGGGAGAGAGCTCAAGCAGCGCATGGCGCGCGAAGCGCTCGAGCACGCGCCAGCGCGTGCGCGAACGCTGGCCCTCGGGATGCACGTGCATGTGCAGGATCGTGTCGCCCTCGGGGTCCTGCGCCAGGGGCGCGTCGATCGTCCCCGCGTCCTCGTCGGGCGCGCCCTCGACCAGCGCCAGGTAGGTCTTGCGCACCTGGCGCCGGGTGAAGAGCTCGGTCACGGCTGCGTCCACCGCACGGTTCTTGACCACCAGCACGACGCCGCTCGTGTCCTTGTCGAGACGGTGGCCCAGGCGCGGCACCACGTCCCCCGGAGCCCCCTCGCGTCGGTAGCGCGCGTGCAGCTTGTTGATCAGCGTGCCGTGGCGGATGCGCCCCACGGGATGCACGGTCATGCCGCTGGGCTTGTCCACGGCTGCGAGGCTCTCATCCTCGTAGAGCAGGACCAGGTCGCTGCCGTCCTCCTGCACGGGGGCGCGCGGGTCGTGCGGGATGCGCACCGCCACGCGCTCGCCCTCGTGCACACGCTGGCTGGCCTTGGCCTGCCGGCGGTCCACCGTCACCTCGCCGCGCTCGAGCATGCCCTGGAACTGCGTGCGGCTGCGCCAGGGGTAGCGCGCGCGCAGCAGCCGGTCGAGCCGCGAGCCGACCTCCGGCAAGCTCACCACGAAGGCGTACTCCTGCAGCGGGCGCGAGAGGTCGGCGTAGTCGCGTTGCAGACGAGGCACGAGGCCCATTCTCACCGGGGCACGCCGCAGGTCACGAACGCATGCCGGAGTAGAGGGCCACGGCGAGGCTGCCGAAGACCACCGTGGGCAGCCAGGCCAGCACGAGGGGGTGGACGGCGCCGCTCCCCGCCATGTCGGCCAGCACCCGCGAGGAGGCGAAGAAGAGCGCCCCCATGCCCAGCGCGCTGATCAGGCCCGGGAGCACGCTGTGGCGCCCGAAGCGCACGCAGAAGGGCAGGGTCAGGCCCAGCAGCACGAGCGTGGAGAGCGGCAGCGTGAGCTGCTCGTGATGGCGCACGGCCAGCGCGCCGTTCTCCGGATGGGCCTCCATCAGGGCCCGGCTCTGGGCGAAGGACAGCCCCAGGCTGTTGTCGGCCTCGCACAGGATCTCGATCAGCTCGAAGCGGCTCGCCAGCGGCGCCGCCGTGCCGGGCGCGATCGGGTAGCGGTAGCGGCCCGCGTCGCCGTCGTCGAGGGGGATGCGCAGGCCGCCCTGCGTGGCGACCCAGGTGCCGCCCGTGGGCTGCCAGGCCAGCTCGGGGTAGCGCAGGGCCTCCACGAGCCGGCCCTGCTCGTCCCGGCGCGTGATCCAGGCGTCCTCGAGGCGCTGCTTGATGGGCAGGAAGGCAGCCGCCGAGAGCCGCACGCCCGGCGCGTCGTGGACGTGCGGCACCTGCGCGACGCGGTCGGGCTGGCGCTTGGTGAGCAGCCGCCCCAGCGCCTGGTGCTCGCGATCGAGGGCCGGCACCACGGTGGCGCGCGCCGCCACCATCAGCCCCGCAAGCAAGGCACCGGAGAGCAGGATGGGCAGCAGCACGCGGCGCGTGGAGACGCCCGCGCCCACCAGCGGCACCAGCTCCTGGTGGCGCGCCAGCCGCGCCAGCGCGAAGGCCCCGGCCATGGGCGCGGCCAGCGGGATGACGCGCAGCCAGACGAACGGGATCATCGTGGCGTAGAAGCGAGCCAGGGCCGCCAGCGGCGTGTAGCCGGCGTCCTCGACGCGCTCCCAGTAGCGGTTGAGCTGCTTCAAGCGCTCGGCCATGTCGATGAGCACGAAGATCAGCGTGAAGAACAGCAGCACGGCGCCGAAGGCGCCCCAGAAGGCGCGGGCGACGTAGGCGTCGTGGCGGCGCCAAGGCCTCATCGACGGTAGGCCCAGGCCAGCAGCGCCAGCGACACGGAGCCCAACGCCAGCACGGGCAGCCACATGGCCACCCAGGTGGGCGTGGGCAGCGCCTGGGCCAGGCCGGTGGAGCCGACGAACAGCGGCACGTAGATCAGCATGGCGGGCAGGAAGGCGAGCACGAAGTCGCGCACGCGCCTGCCCGTAGGCGGCAGCAGCAAGGCCACGGCCAGGGCGAACAGCCCCATGACGAACGGCGCGCAGCCCTGGGCCAGCCGACCGTGGAGAGCCTGGCGCAGCTCGAAGGGCGTCGCGCGCCACAGGCCGCCGCGTTCCAGCGCGTAGAGCATGCGCCCCAGGTCGAGGTCGCGCGCGCGCGCCAGGTAGCGCGCCACGCCGAAGAAGGAGTTGAACAGGGTCGAGCCGCCCAGCTGCTCGACCTGCGCCAACCTCAGCTCGCGCCCCGAGGCGCTCAGCACCTCGGTCTCGCCGCCGGCCTGGCACTGGATCAGGTAGCCGTCCTCGAGCTCGATGGCCAGCCCGGAGCCCTCCCCCTCGAGGTGGATCTGCGAGAGCCCCAGCCGCCGGGCGAGCACCTTCGTCTCCAGCCGGCCGTCGGAGGGCAGGCGCCGGTCGAGCTCCACGCCGTGGAAGGCGCCGTCCTCGAAGCGCTCGAAGGAGAGCCGCGCCGAGCCCAGCAGGACGCTGCGGTTGGTGCTCTTGAGCGAGGAGAGGAACACCTCCAGGTAGTCGCGCGTGCCCTCGCGCACGTCGCGCTGCGCCGCCGGGACCACCCAGGCCGCCAGGCCCATGCCCAGCACCCCCAGCGCCGCGCTGGCGACGATCACGGGCAGGGCGAGCGTGCGCAGGTGCAGTCCCGCCGTGCGGATCGAGGTCACCTCGTGGTCGTTCACCCAACGGCCCACGACCAGCGACACGGTCGCCAACCAGCCGAACGGCAGGCTGTAGCCCAGCGCCGTGGGCAGCAGGCTGGGCATCAGCTCCGCCAAGAGGCTCGGGCCCAGTGTGCCGCCGGTGCGCGCCAGGAGGTTGATCGAGAAGCCCGAGAACAGGATCGCCGTCAGCACGCCCACGGCTAGCAGGGCCGTCCCGGCCAGTTCGACGAGCAGGGCACGCTGGATCCTCAACACGCGGGCGACCTCCCGCGCCTACGATAGGGGAGGAAGTGCCCCCCACCATGGCCTGTTCCCCTTGCGCTATGACCCTGGACCTCCACCTGTGAGCGCGTGGAGCCTGCCGGGGCTCGAGGGGGCGCTGGGGGCGCTGGCGCAGAGCGCCGCGCGCTCGGTCTGGCCCGCGCCGCCGTCGGGCTTCACGCCGCTCGCGCCCGCGCGCCCGATGCGGGCCGTGTTCACGGGTCCGCTGACCACGCCCGCGGGGACGCTCGAGGTGGTGCTCAAGGCCCACCGCCCGGTCACGGCCTTCGACCGCGTCAAGCTGCTGCTGCGGGGCGGACGCGGCCCGCGCGAGGGCCGTCTGCTACGGCGCCTCACGGAGCTGGGCCTGCCGGTGCCAGAGGCCTTGGGCTACGACGACGTCCATGCCGATGTGCTCGTCACGCGGCGCCTCCAGGGGCTCGAGCCCCTGCCCGCGCCACGTGCGGCCTCCCGCGCGCTGGTGGAGCGCGTGGCCACGCTGCTCGCGCGCCTCCATCGAGCCGGGCTGGTGCATCGCGACCTGACGGCCGCCAACCTGGGGCTGCTCAAGGGCGAGCCGCTGCTGGTGGACCTGGGCGGCGCACGGCTCGGCGGCACCCCCACCGCGCGCCGCGCCCTCGAGCAGCTGGCCCAGGCCGCGCATGGGCTGCTCTACGGGGCCTCGCGCGCGCAAGCGGCGCGCGGGCTCCGGGTCTGGTTGACGGCCGCGGGTCATGGCCCCCAGGCGTGGCGCGCCTGGATCCACGACGTCGAGCAGGCACGGCAGGCGCGCCTGCGCCGGCACCATCGCCGCCGCGAGCGCCGCATCGCGCGCTCCGGCAGACACTTCGCAGCGCTCGAGGCTCCGGGCTTCGTCGGCGTGCTGCGCGTGCCGCAGGTGCCCGAGGCCTGGCACGCGCTCGTTCCCGCCTGGCTCGACGCCGCGCTGCCCGCGGCCGAACGCCTCAAGGGCCAGCACGTGCTGGGGATCAAGAGCCCCGAAGGCCGTGATCTGGTGCTCAAGCGCTACGCCGCCGCAGCCCCCGGGCGCCGGCCCCGGGCGCTGCGCGCCTTTCGCAGCGCCGTGACGCTCGAGGAGCGCGGTCTGCCGGTGGCGCGCGCGCTGCTCGCGGCCTGGAGGCCCGGAGGGGCAAGCGTGCTCGTCAGCGAGCGCCTCGACGCGCCCGACCTCGACCGCATCCTGCGCCGCGAGCCGGTCTATGTCACCTGGTCCCCCACCCGCCGACGCGCGCTGCTCGCCGGCCTGGGCCGGGCGCTGCGCGCCATGCACGAGGCCGAGGTGGCGCACCGCGATCTCAAGAGCCCCAACCTCCTGGTGGAGGAACACGCGCACGGCTGGCGTTTCCCTCTGGCCGACGTGGACGGCGCACGGCCGCGCTACCGCGCCATCTCCTGGGCGCGACGCCTGCGCGACCTGGGCCGGCTCGCGGCCAGCCTGCCGATCGCGCGCACGGAACGCCTGCGAATCCTGGCGGCCTACGCCGCGGTCGCGCCCAAGCCGCCGCTGTCGCTGCGCGCGCTGGCCAGCGCGGTGCACGAGGTCGCTCAGCGCCATCGGCGGCGCTTGGCGGCCCAGACCACCTAAGGGAGGGTACGCTGGCCCCCATGGCTCCCAAGCGCACCGCCGCCATCCTCTCCGTCCACATGGACCTGGGCGCCGGACGGCGCGGCGTGGACATGGGCCCTTCGGCCATCCGCCTGGCGGGCCTGGCGCCGCGCCTGGAGAAGCTGGGCTGGCGGGTGCTGGAGCTGGGCAGCGTCTTCGTGCGCGAGCCGGAGGCGTTGCCGCAGGGGCGCTCCTCGGCGCGCTACCTGACGGAGGTGCTCGACGTCTGCACGCGCCTCAAGGCCCAGGCGCTCGAGGCCCTGGAGCAGGGCGCGCTGCCGATCACGCTGGGCGGCGACCACAGCATCGCCATGGGCTCGGTCTCGGCCGTGGCGCTCCACCATGCCAGCGCGGACCAGCCCCTGGGGCTCCTGTGGATCGACGCGCACACCGACATCAACACCCCCGAGACCTCGCCCAGCGGCAACCTGCACGGCATGCCCCTCGCGCACCTGCTGGGGCTGGGGCTGCCCTCGCTGCGCGCGCTCTCCGGCCCGCGTCCCGCGGTCAACGCGCAGCACGTGGCCGTGCTGGGCGTGCGCAGCGTGGACGCCGGAGAACGCGAGCTGGTCAAGCGCACGGGGATCCGCGTCTACACCATGAGCGAGATCGACGAGCGCGGCTTCGCCGTGTGCCTCAAGGAAGCGATGCAGCGCGTGACCGACGGCACCTGCGGCTTCCACCTCTCCTTCGATCTCGACGGCGTGGACCCGCGCTACGCGCCCGGCGTGGGGACGCCGGTTCCCGGCGGCCTGACCTACCGCGAGGCGCATCTGGCCTGCGAGACGGCGGCTACCTCCGAGCGCCTGCTGGGCTTCGACATCGTCGAGCTCAACCCGACCCTCGACGAGCACAACCGCACCGGCCAGCTGGCCGTCGAGCTGATCCTCTCGGCCCTGGGCAAGACCATCCTCTGACGGCGCCCGCCTCTACCAGAGCCGCAGCGCGTCGTCGGCGTGCCGCTGCAGGTCGGGCTCGGGCCAGTCGATCATTGCCAGGATCGCCTTGACCTTGGCCTTGCCCATGCCGGGATCGCCACGCTGGGCCCAGCCGCGGCCCTCCGTGAGCGCGCTGTCGAGCAACGCCATGGCGCTCTGCTTGAGCACCTGCTGCTGGTTCTGGGCGCGCGGCTCGAAGCGTCCGAAGGCCTCTGCGGCGAGCGCGAAGCGCTCGAGCTGCACGGCCAGCTGGGCGCGCTGGTAGGCCGCCCCCAGATGCTGCTGCGCCACCAGGGGCGCCACCACCGCCTCGAGCTCGGAGAAGGCCTGGGCCTCGGTGCGGCCGGGGTCGGGGTTCTCGCGCATGATCTGCTGGTAGCCGGCGTAGTGCGCGTTCTCGCTCGGCCTGGCGTTCAAGATCGTGCGTGCGAGCTGGGTGTCGCCGTAGGCGGTGAACCAGCGGCGCAGGATGGCGGCCCCTTCCGCGTCGCCGGGGTGGCCCAGGGGGCGGAGCTTGCCCACGGCGATCACCCGCGCGACGTCGCGGTTGTAGCGCTCGAAGGCCTCGGCCTCGCGCGCCTTGAAGGCCGTCATCCGGATCAGCCCCTTGACGTTGGAGATCTCCTCGACGATCGCGTAGTAGCCGGGCGTGTTCGGCATCCCGTCACGCTCCAGCACGGCGAGCGCCTGCTCGTACTGCATCTTCTGGATCAGCTGGGTCGCCGTGTGACGCGCCACCGAGTTGGGGTTCTCGCCGCTCATCGCGCCCTGCAGGATCACGAAGGCCACGCCGATCCCGACCAGGCCCAGGATCACGATCACCGGGCCCGACATGCCGCGCGCACGCGGCCGGGCGCGCGGGCCGCCCTCGTCCTGGCCGTCGTCCTCCTGCTCGCTGCGACGGCGGGGGGCGCCGCGCGAGGTGCGCGACGACGGGGCCGCCGCAGGAGGCGCCGGACGCGCCTGGACGGCGGGACGCGCCGGTGCCGCGGCCTGAGCGGG
>JANOFW010000221.1:0-1505 GCA_031413835.1 Planctomycetia bacterium | reverse complement strand
TCGCGACGATCGGCAGCGCGCGCCCCCCCAGCGACCCGGCATGGACCATCAGCCACTCGGTCCATTCCCGCACGCGCAGCGAGATGGTGTAGGGCTCCCAGCCCGGGCCGCGGGGCAACGGGTTGCGAGCGATCCAGTCCTCGACGAGGGCAAGTCCGACCGCAGGGTCGAGGACGGGAAGGTACTGGAAGTAGTGGAGGTTGTAGGTCCACAGGCGTGCGACGCCGCGCGGATCCCAGCGGTCGTCGCCGCCCGCCTCGCGCGAGACCCTGAGGAAACGAAAGCGTGCTCCATCCACCGTGTCGGCACGCACGAGCGCAGGGGGCTGTGGCGGGCGCCGCCGCAACGAGTACCTGCTGGCGTCGGGCAGCCCGCTCAGGCGGCTGCGCCGCGCTCCCCGTCGCAGGCGATCCGTGATCTGGGCTGCCTTGAGGTGCCTGACCGTGCGCAGCGTGCGAAGCAGGCTCATCGTTCCAGACGCCGTCGCATGCAGGCGAGCCCTTCGTCGTTCGCACACGCCGGGAGACGCCCGGCCGGCCCACGCCGGGGAACTCTCCCGTCTGACCTCTGACGTGGCCTGGTTGATCCACCGGCAGTCTAGACGCGAGCCTCGAGCCCAAGAACGCTCGCGGGCGAAGCGCTGCCTTGTGGGCCGAGAGTTCCCCGAGCCCGCGCCGCGTGGCGCCGGCCCACATAACCGATGACGCCCCCACACCCAACTCGGCCCCCACACGACAACGCGGGGCGACACGGCCGAGCGCCGCATGGCGTACTACGCCCATCAGGACGCTAACAGAGGGCCAAGACCCAGGGTTGAGACATCTCCACCGTGCAGGGCTCCCGTATAATCCGCCGCCTTGCGCCGCTCGGAGCCGGTGCTGAGCTGCGTCAGCTCACGGGAGAGGATGCTGACTCCGACGCCCACAGCCCGCCGCCTCGGAACCCCAGCGCCCTTCTGGGGCGACGTCGGCCATCGCCTGACGCTGGCCGTCCTCGGGGTGCTCTTCCTCGCTGCCTACGCGCCCACGCTGGCCTACCTGGTCCGCACCTGGACCGTACGGCCCGAGTACAGCCACGGCTTCCTGATGCCCCCCATCGCAGCGTGGCTCCTGTGGGATCGCCGCGACCAGTTCGCCGCGCTGCAGCCCAGCCCCTCGCTCCTCGGGGTGCTGCTGCTCGCACCCTGCCTGCTCCTTCTGGTTGTCGGCGAGATGGACTTCCTGGTCACGCTGCGGCCCTACACCCTCGTCGGGGCGCTGGCAGCCATCCTCTGGGCGCTCTACGGCCTGCGCGGCGTCCGGCCCGCGCTCCCGATCCTGATCGTGCTCCTGCTGATGTGCCCGCTGCCAGGCCCGATCGAGCGTGGGATCACCTACCCGCTGACGCGCATCGCCTCGCTGGTGGCGACCGGGCTCCTGGATGCGACCGGGATCCCAGCGACGCTGGACGGAAGCATGATCCACCTCCCAGGTCTCGACACGCTCTGGGTCGCGGATGCGTGCAGC
>JANOFW010000220.1:0-3784 GCA_031413835.1 Planctomycetia bacterium | reverse complement strand
CCCGGGCGCCCCGCCCTGCCCGTCAAGCGCGTCTGGGCGACGGGCGAGGCCGGCTCGGCCCGCCCGGAGATGGAGAAGGCCCTGCTAGCCTTCTACGCCGCGCGCTACGGGCGCGAGGCCGGCCCGGGCAAGGACCCCGTGCTGACGCAGCGTCTGCTGCACGGCCGCGACCAGACGCTCTACGCCTGGGCCGGCCTCGACCTGCCCACGGCACCCGAGGCCGGGGCGGTCGAAATGGCCTTCTACATCGGCCCCGTGTCACGCGACGGGCTGCGCGCGGACGGCTACGAACCGCTGACCTCGCTGATCACCTACCCGGGGGCCTTCGACTGGCTCGCCAACCTGCTGCTGTGGATCTACGACTTCTGGCGCGGGCTGTTCGGCAGCGTGGGCCTGGCCGTGATCCTCATGACGCTGACCGTGCGCGGCGGGCTGATGCCGCTCTCGATCCGAAACCAGCTGGGCATGCGGCGTTACGGACGCAAGGTGGCCAAGATCAAGCCCAAGGTCAAGCAGCTCCAGGAGCGCTTCGCCAACAACCCCAAGAAGCTGCGCGAGGAGCAGATGCTGCTCTACCGCGAGCACGGCATCGGCTTCCCCACCGGCTGCCTGATGATGCTGCTGCAGATCCCGATCTTCTTCGCGCTGTTCTCCTGCCTGCGCGTGGAGTACACCCTGCACGGCGCCTCCTTCGCCTGGATCCACGACCTCTCGGGCCCCGACCGGCTGGTGGACCTGCCCGCCTCCACGCCGCTCATCTCGAGCATCAATCTGCTGCCGATCCTCATGGTGCTGCTCTCGATCTGGCACACCAAGCAGATGCCGAAACCCACCGACGAGCAGACGGCGCAGCAGATGAAGATGATGAAGTGGATGCCGATCCTCTTCGCCGTGATCCTCTACACCTACACGGCCGCCCTCTCGCTCTACATGGTCATGAGCAGCGCCATCGCGCTCATCGAGAGCCGCATCGTCAAGCGCCGGGACGAGGCCGAGCAGGCTCCTGCCTAGCCCTGGCCCGCGCCCCGGGGGGCGTGGTGGCTTCCTCAAGATCATCTGAAAAAGGGCGTGACCGCGCGCGCCGTTGGGGCGGAGTCGGGGTATGGACACCCCCGCTTCCGCGCCCCCGACCCACCTCCCCCTGCTCCCCGGCCCGCGCGACCCGCGGCCCGACGCGCCGCCGCTCGTGCCCCGGGAGCTCGACAGCGCCCAGCAGATCGAGCTCGCGGGGCCCGAGACGCTCTCCACGCTCGAGCTGCTCGACCTGCTGGTGGGCCGAGAAGGCCAGGCTCCGGGCCTCAGGGCCGACACCCTGCGCCTGCTCGAGCGCTTCGGCGACGCGCGCGCCCTGGCGCGCGCCAGCGTCGGCGAGCTGACCCGCGGGCGGGCGCTCACGCCGCGGCAGGCCCGGCGCCTGGTGGCGGCCTTCGCCCTGGGCCGGCGCCTGGCCCGCACGCCGCTGCGCCGCGGCCAGGTGCTGCGCAACACGGGCGAGGTCTACGATGCCTACGCCCCGGAGCTCGAAGGGCTCACGCGCGAGCGCTTCGTGAGCGTGCTGCTCGATGCCAAGAACCGCGTGCTGCGCGAGGAGCGCATCTCGCAGGGCACGCTCACCTCGAGCCCGGTGCATCCGCGCGAGGTCTTCGCGGCCGCCATCCGCGAGTCGGCGGCCGGCCTGATCCTGATCCACAACCACCCCTCGGGGGACCCCGAGCCCAGCCCCGACGACGAAGGCGTCACGCGCCGGCTGGTGGCGGCCGGAGAGCTGATCGGGATCCCGATCCTCGACCACGTCGTGGTCGGAGCCGGCTGCTTCGTCTCGCTGCTCGAGCGCGGGCTCATCCCCCAGGTGCGGGGCCTGGCTCCGTCGTGAGGCCGCCGGCAGGCCCGCGCGCCCGGCCGGCGCGCAGGCGCACGATCTGCCAGCGCTTCCAGTCCTCGAGCGGCATGGGCGTGTCGCCCATGAAGATGCGCCCGGGCGCCTCCAGGCGCTGATGGCTGGCGATGGCGCCGCGGGCCCCCAGGATGGTGCCGTCGCCCAGCAGGGCCTCGGGCGCCAGCGCGCCCTGCGGGCCGACCACGCTGTGGCGCCCCAGACGAGCGCCCCCGCCGATGCCCGCCAGCGCGCAGATGAGCACGCCCGGGCCCACGCTGACGTTGTGCGAGACCTGCACCAGGTTGTCCACGGCGGTGCCGTCGCCCAGGCGCGTGGCCAGGAAGGTGGCGCGGTCCACTGTGCTGTTGGCGCCGATGCGCACGTCGTCGCCCAGCACCACGGTGCCGTGCTGCGGGAAGCCCACGGGCCCGGCCCGGGTCTGCTCGTAGCCGAAGCCCGGCGCGCCGATCACCACGCCTGCGTGCAGGTGGCAGCGGCGCCCGACGCTCACCCCGGGGTAGAGCACGACGCGCGCGTCCAGGCGCGTGTCGTCGCCCAGGCGCGCTCCGGCACCCACCACGACGTGCGGACCCAGGACCACGCGCTCGCCCAGCACGGCGCCGCGCTCCACCACCGCGAAGGGCCCGACCTGGCAGGAGGCGGGCACCACGGCGTCGGGTGCCACGGCGCACTGCGCATGGCGGCCGGGCTCCACGGGCGCAGGCGGGCGGAAGAGCGCCACGGCGCGCGCCGCGGCGAGCCGCGGGTTCTCCACGCGCAGCGCCGGTCTCCCGGCCACGTCGTCCTGCGCGCGGCACAGCACGGCCCCGGCCTGCGAACGCGCGAGCAGCGCCAGGTGGCGCACGTCCTTGACGAAGGTGAGCTGGTCCGGGCCCGCGGCCTCCAGCGGCGCCACGCCCACGAGGCGCAGCCCAGGCGGACCCTCGGCGCGCACTCCCAGCAGCGCGGCCAGCTCGCCGAGCGTGAAGACGGCGCTCACCGGCAGGACCCCCGCGCGCAGGCGTGCGCCGGCACGCACCCCGGCCACGGGACTCGGACGGCAGGACGGGGCGCCAACGAGAAGGGGCTGGCGTCCCGGCGGGACGCCAACCCCTCAGGTCGGCCCCTACGGGCCGCCACCCCGCTGTTCACGCCAGCCGGCAGCTCAGGATCCCGTGGGCGCGACGTTCTTGGGCGCGTCGAAGAACGTCTCGGAGAGCTTCTTCGAGATGCCGGTGTTGTAGCCGCGCGAGGCCTGCAGGCCCACCAGCACGCTGGCGATGCCCATGATGAAGGTCACGCCCAGGATCATCGACCACAGCGGGCTGGCCGGCTCGTCGCTCACGACCACGGTCTGGGGCGACCTGCTGCGCGTAGCGGCCCGCTTCTTCTCGGCGCCGATGTCCTCGACCTCGTCGGCCTCACCGGCGTCCTCGGTGAAGTCGATGGGCTCGGTGGACATGCCGACATCGCCAGCCTTGTCGATGAACGTGTCCTGGCTCGAGATCTCCGCCGTGCGCATGCCGCCGTGGGCCTTGAGGTCGGGCTCCTTGAGAGGATCGCGACCCTTGCCCTTGCCGATGTTGACGGTCGGGCTGCTGTCGTCTTCGAGCGAGATCTCGGTCAGCGAGGTCTCCGAAGTCTGACCGCCGCGCTTGCCGCGGCCGCCCAGGTCGTCGATCTCGTTGCGCTTGAACTTCATCTGGTCGCCTTCGCGGAAGGCGCGGATCTCGCCCTCGGAGACCAAGCGCTTGAGCCGGTTCTCGTCGATGTTGAGCTGCCGCAGCACCTCGTCGAAGCTGTAGAACTCACCGGACTTGGACTTGGCCACAGCGGCCTCCAGAGGCGTAGGGTTGGGGATGCCAGGACGTGCACGCGGGAGGCCGCCCCTGCCAGGGGGCCCGTCCG
>JANOFW010000219.1:0-5474 GCA_031413835.1 Planctomycetia bacterium | reverse complement strand
GCTCAGGCCCGCCGAGCCGGGCCGTTCGCAAACGAACCGGCTCGGGTGGAACCTCGCCCTCCCAACCGAATTTGGCTCCGATTCAATGAATTGCTGTACTCCCACCCCGCACAAGGATGTGCCCCCCATGCCTCACGCAGCGCGCTGCTCGCGCCTGGGCGCCTGGCCGCCGACGCGCCCATGCTCGAGCAGGTGATCCGCGAGCTGGAGGCCCAGACCCGCTGGGCGCCCGACGACGACTGGCGCTGGGAGCGCCTGGCCGACGCCTACGCGCTCGCGGGCCTGCCGGCCCAGGAACTCGAGGCCGTGCGGCGGCTGCGGCGGCTCGACCCCGATCGCGCCGCGGTCAAGGAGCGGGAGGCGCGCCTCGTGGCATTCCTCGAGCGTTAGGCCCGCGGCAGGATGCGTGTGGGCGAGAACGGGGTGGCGGACGCCGCGCGCTCCACGAGCAGGCGCGCCGCGAGCCGCCCGAGGGCGAACGAAAGCGTCACCCCGTGGCCTCCCAAGCCTGCCACGTGGAACAGCCGCGGCTCGCGCGGGTCGAAGCCCAGCACCAGGTTGCGGTCGGGGCTGAAGGTGCGCTGGCCCACCCAGCGGTAGGCCACGCGGTAGGGGGGCAGGCCGGGCTGGAGCGCGCGCACGCGACCGGCCAGGAGCTCGGGCAGGCCGGGGTCCTCGCGGTACTCGCCCGGTCCGGCGGGTGTCTCGTCGCAGGGGCAGAGCAGCAGGCCGCCCAGCTCGGGGCGGAAATAGAGGCCGGCCTTCACGTCCCAGACGAAGGGCCAGTCGGGGTCGATGCCGGGGAGCGGCTCGCTGACGAAGACGCTGCGGTTGGTGGGGGTCATCGGCAGACCGCCGACCTCGCCCGCCCAGGCACCGGCGGCATTGACGAGCACCTCGGCGGCGATCTCGCCCTGCGGCGTCGTGACCACGAGGTGCTCGCCCTCGCTGCGCCAGCCGAGCAGGGGCGCGCGCCAGCGCACCTCCTGGCCCTCAAGGTAGGTGGCCAGCACCTGGGCCACCTCCACGATGCCGTCGTCCGGGCAGTGGAGGCCCTTGCCGCGCGCCAGGGGCATCAGACGCGAGACGTCGGTCTCGCCCAGGCCGAGCAGCACGCTGCCGTTCCTGCGGAAGCGCCCCAGGTCGCCCGAGCGCAGCGCCGCGGCGCCCTCGCTCGCCAGGGGCTGGAGGTCGGGAGCATCGATGCGCTCGCGCAGCAGCGAGGCGTTGCGCCCCGAGGAGTGCACGCCCGCCACGCCCTCGCGCTCGAGCAGCAGCACGTCCGTCACGCCCGAGCGCTTCAGGTGGAAGGCGGTGGCCGCGCCGGCCAGGCCCGCACCCACGATGACGAAGCGCCGCTGCTCCATGCTCCTCCGCGGGGCTCCTCCGTGGGGAGGCGCCGAGTCGCCTCCCCACGGAGGAGATAGCAGAGGCGCCGGGGAACGCCTATGGCGATCAGCGCGGCAGCAACGCCGTGGGCAGCGCCTCCTCGACGGGGAAGCCCTCGGCGCGCGTGACGCGCCAGACGCGGGCGCCCTCGCGCGTGGCGGCACAGCGCACGAGGCGACGCCCCTCGTAAAAGGCCCCGGCGCCGTCGTCGATCGCGGTGCCCGCGGGCAGGGCTCCCGAGGCGATCAACTTGGTGAAGCGCGGCCGCCGCAGGACCTCACCGTCGTAGTGTGGGCAGGCGCTGCCGCGCAGCAAGCCGAGGCCGTTGGCGAAGGGCTCCAACTGGGGCCCGAGAGAGTCCGTCAGGCCCGACTCGAACCAGCACAGGGCCCCGGCGCTCACGCCGCAGAGCACGATGCCCTTCCTCCAGGCCTCTTTGAGGATCCGGTCCAGGCCGTGCAGGCGCCAGATGACCAGCAGGTTCGCCACGTTCCCGCCCCCGACGTAGACCTCGTCCTGCGCCAGTACCTGCTCGCGCAGGCTGCCTCGGTCACGCTGGAACAGGGAGAGATGCGAGGCCTGGGCCCGCTTGGACGGGAAGGCAGCCTCGAAGCGCCGCACGTACTGGGGCGAGTCGCCGCTGGCCGTGGGCACGAAGCACACCGCGGGCCGGCGCTTGCCGGTGAGCTCGAGGATCGTGTCGTCCATGCGCGGGTCGCGCGGCTCCATCGAGAACCCGCCCCCGCCCAGGGCCACGATGCGCGGTGTCGGTCGCACGGCCATGCGCAGAGCGTACCGCGGGGAAGCCGGCCGCGAAGCGGGCTACTTCGTGCCGAGCCCCAGCACCCAGGCCTCGACCTGGTCGGGGGTGAGGATCGTGAGGAAGACCTCGCCGTGGGCTTCGCGCAGGGCGGAGGCGCCTTCGCCGGCGAGGCCGGCGTACATCATCTCGGCCATCTCGCGCTCGGGAGAGTCGGGGCCGGCGTCCTTGAGGCGGCGCTGGATGTCGAGGGCGCCGCGCTCGAAGCGCTGCTTGGCCTCGGCGTAGCGCCGGCCCAGGGCCGCGAACGCGATCTGCTGGTCGGGGGTGGTGGGGATCTCGCGCAGCGTCTCCTGCACGGGTCGGGTGCGCTCGGCGCCGGAGAGGTAGGGGGGCAGGGCCTTGATCTCGCGCACTTGCTCCTGCGTGAACAGCGCCAGACCCTGGTCGCGGATGCGCAATTGGATGTCCACCAGGCGCTTCTGCGTCTCCTGGAGCGCCCGCTCGTGGGCGCGCTTCTCCTCGGCAGGCAGCGTGCCCGAGGCGAGGGCGTCCTGCGCTCGCTTGATGGCGGAGGTGTCGGCGGCAGCCTCGGCCTCGATCTCGAGCAGCAGGGCCTTGAAGGCCACGCCTTGCGAAGGCGTGAGCCCCTTGACCAGGTAGACGTGGCCGATGCCGTCGTCGCGCTTCTGGAGATCGTGCGGCAGCCGTCGGCCGAGCTCGAAGCGCTGCTCCTCGGTCAACGTCCAGTAGACCAGGCGCCAGAAGCGGCGTTCGATCTCGCGACGCCGCTGCTCGAGCTCCTGCGCCAGGGCCTGACGGCTCTCGGCGTCGCTGCCGGTGGCGGCCTTGAGCCGCTCGATCTCGGCGTGGAGCGCCAGCACGGCGCCGTCTACGTGCGGAACGAGACGTTGGAACAGCGCGCGCTGCGGGAGCACGGGGATCATGACGGGCTGCAGGAAGTCGAGCAGCAGCGCGCGCCCGAAGCGCTCGGCGCGGTACGGTCCCTTGGGCGCGCGGCGCGCGCGCTCCAGGGCCCCGGCCGGGAGGCCGGCCTTCGCCAGGCGCTCCTCGATCTCCGGCAGCAGGGTCAGCGACTGTTCGGCCAGGCGCTGGCGCTCCTCCAGCAGGGCGCGTGTGCCGGTGTCCGGAGCCTGGTCGGGCTTGAACCGCTCGCGCAGGTTCTCCTCGACGCGTTCCGCGCGCTTCAGGATCATCTCGACGCGTACGACCAGGTCGGCGTGGTCGCGCTGGAAGCGCGCCAGATCGGCTTCGTCTAGGGGCAGCAGCGTGAGGTCGGAACGGGTGAGCGGGGTGGCGGGGCCGGTCTCGTCGGCGGAGGCCGCCGGAGCCAGGCAGGTGACCAGCAGGAGCGCGGCGAAGGGGCGCAGGCTCATCGGAACAGCTCCAGGGGCGTGACCTCGCCCAGCACGGGGGTCGGATCCTGCTCCCAGGCGTGGCGCAGCAGCGCGGCGTAGATGCGGCGGAAGTCGGTGCTGAAGCGCAGGTTGCCGTCGTCGAGGTCGTCGAGCGAGGGTTGCGCGCCCAACAGCCCGCCCGTCAGCCCTGCGCCGAGCACGAAGACCGGGCCGGCCGAGCCGTGGTCGGTGCCCGCGCTGGCGTTCTCCTCCACGCGCCGGCCGAACTCGCTGTAGACGACCGTGACCACGCGCTCGGCCAGCTTGGCGCGCTCGAGGCGCTCCTGCCAGAGGGCCAGGTTCTGCGCCAGCGCGCCCAGCAGCTCGCCATGCACGCGCGCCTGCGCCGCGTGGGTGTCGAAGCCCCCGAAAGAGAGGTGCAGGGCCTCGAGGTCGAGGTCGGCCTCGAGCAGCGCGAGGGCCTTTTTCAGGTCCTCGCCCAGGGGGCCCTGGAAGGGGCCGTCGGCGGGCGCCAGGCGCGAGATCCTCTGCGCCAGCGCCAGCGCGCGCTCGCCGGCCGCGGCCACCGCCCCCACGGCCCCCGTACGCGTCGAAGAGGCGCCGTAGAGACGCGCCACCTCCTCGAGCCCGGCCGGCAGGCGGAAGCGCCCGAAGTCGGTCAGCGTGGCCACGGTGGGCTCTGGGGCGGTGAACGCCAGCGGCTGCTCGCGGCCCAGCGCCACGGCGCGCAAGAGCGACGCCGAGGGCCGCTCGGACAGGGCGCGTCCTACCCAGCCGAAGGTCGGCGCGCGCTCGGGCTGAGCCGTCTGCCAGATCTCGGTGGCCCGGAAGTGGCTGTAGTCGGGCTGCGGGTAGCCCACCCCGGCCACGATGGCCAGCCGCCGCTGCTCGAAGAGCGGCGCCAGGGGACGCAGCGAGGGGTGCAGGCCCAGGCCGTCGCTGAGCGGCACCACGGCCTCGCGGCCCAGGGCCAGCGTGGGACGCGCGCTACGGTAGCGCTTGTGCGCGTAGGGCACGAGCGTGTTGAGGCCGTCGTTGCCGCCGACGAGGTGGATCAGCACGACGGTGCGGCGCACGCGACCGGTGGGGGCCGGGTCCGCGCGCAGGAAGCGCGGGAAGAGGGCTAGGCCTCCGAGGGAGAGACCCAGGCCCAGGAGCTCACGGCGATCGAGACGCGGGGTCATCGTGCTCCTCTCTAGGCCAGCTGGAACTCGGGGGAGGCGAAGGCCAGGGCCAGGCGCCGCTCGACGGGCGCGGCGCTCAGCACGTCGCCCAGCGCGGCCGGAGGCCTCGGGCCGAACTCGCGCGCGATGGCGGCCGCGGAGACCTCGGCGGAGGCACCGGCGGCCAGCAGCTGCGCCGCGCGCAAGCGCTCGACCAGCGTGCCGGCGGTGAGCCAGGCCGTGCCCGAGGTCCAGCCCTTCACGCTGGGAGGGCGAAAGAGGACCTGGCCCAGCCGGTCGAACGAGCCCTCGACGGCCGGCGGCAGCTCAGCGCGACCCGCCAGGCGCGCGGCGGCGACCACGAACTCCACCGGCGAGCGCACCAGGGCGCGCTCGTGGGCCGCGTCGCGGAACTCCGGGTCGAGGAACAGGGCGCGCAGCACGTCGCGCACGCGCCCGTCGGAGGCCTTCCACGCAACGACCAGGCGCTCGATCAGAGGCTCAGGGGGCTGGGGGGTGAGGAAGAAGCGCGCCAGCTTGCGGCACACGAACGGCGCGCAAGCCGGGTTCTCGACCACGATCTTGACCGCCTCGGCGCCGCCGAAGCTCCCGCTGCGGCCGAGGATCTCCTTCGCGCCCGTGTCGTGGAAGGCCTCGGTGAAGACGAACTCGTGATGCCGGCTGCCCCAGCCGGAGAAGGCGCGCGCCAGCTCGCGCACGTCGTGCTCGCTGTACGCCCCGCGGCCGAGCGTGAAGAGTTCCATCAGCTCGCGCGCGTAGTTC
>JANOFW010000218.1:0-3296 GCA_031413835.1 Planctomycetia bacterium | reverse complement strand
CATGGCCGCAGAGGCCACATCGTCCTCCTCATGGCCCTTCCGCTCCCCATCCAGCGTGCCGGTGCGCAGTGGCTCGGCGTCTCCGGATCGTGGCGGAGCGGAGCGAGCACGGCGGCGTCCGCGCCAGGGGAGTCCTGCCGGACGACGCGAGAAGCGCTGCCCGCGCTGAAGCGCGTAGGCTGATCCGCGTGCCGACGCGCCTCGCCATCGCCACCTGCCGGGAGTTCCCGGTGCTGCTCGACGACGATCAACCCCTCGTGGCGGGCCTCGCCGCGCGCGGCGTTGTGGCCGAGACGCTGCTCTGGGACGCCGACCGGGACTGGGGCCGCTACGCGGCCGTGCTGCTGCGCTCCGTGTGGGACTACTACCAGCGGCCACAGGAGTTCCTCGCCTGGCTCGATCGGCTCGAGCGGGAGGGCGTGCCGCTGTGGAACCCAGTGGGGCTTGTGCGCTGGAACTCCGACAAGCGCTACCTGCGCGATCTCGAGGCGCGCGGGATCACCATCCCGCCCACGCTGTGGATCGAGCCGACGGAGGCCCCCGAGGCCGCCTTGGAGCGCGTGCTTGCCACGGGCTGGGCGGAGCTGGTGGTGAAGCCCACGATCTCGGGGGGCGCCTGGCGCACCCGCCGGCTGCGGCGCGCGGAGGTGCCCGAGCAGGCAGAATTCCTGCGCGAGGTGCTCTCGGCCAGCGCCGCGATGGTGCAGCCGTTCCTGCCCGAGATCCTCGAGGCCGGCGAGGTCTCGCTGCTGTTCTTCGGCGGTGAGTTCAGCCACGCCGTGCTCAAGCGCCCGCGCGCGGGCGACTACCGGGTGCAGTGGAGCCACGGGGGCACGCAGGCGCGCTTCGAGCCCGCCGCTCCTCTCGTCACACAGGCACGGGCCGTCCTCGACGCCGCGCCCTCCGCCGGACTCTACGCGCGCGTGGACGGGATCCTCAAGGGCGGGCGGCTGGTGCTGATGGAACTCGAGCAGATCGAGCCCTATCTCTTCCTGGCCGAGGGCCCGGGCGCGGCCGAGCGCTTCGTCGCGGCGCTCTGCGCTCGGCTCTGAGCGCGACGCCCGTCACGCTTCGCCAGCGCAGGCACCCGGAGGTCGCTGCCCCGGAGTCTGCCTTGGGCCGCGCGCGGGTAGGCTGGGCCGCATGAGCTCGACCGTCACGGTGACCGTCCGCTGCGCCGGCTGCGAGCGCATCCTCGCCACCTACTACGGCATCCCGCGTGGTCCCGAGTCGCGCAAGCGGCTGGGTGCCGCCACGGGCGAGCTCCAAGACTGGCACCGGCTGCTGCACGCCAACTGCAAGGGTGGCGGAACGCGGTTTGCCGAGCGTGCCGAGCCGCGCTGAGGGGCAGGGTGCTACCCTTGTCGCAGGATGTCGGAACAGCGTTGGATCACCGTCTTCGAAGGACCGGCCGCCAAGGCGGCCTTCCTGCGCGGCCTCCTCGAGAGCCACGACATCGACTGCGTCGTTCCCGATGAGCTCACCAAGCTCGTCGATCCCTTCATCACGGGGGCCAACCCGTTCCAGGTTCGGCTGCAGGTGCGCGAGGCCGATGCGCTACGCGCCGGTGAGGTGCTGACCTCGGCCGCGGTGCCGGCAGGGAGCGACGACGCCGACGGTAATGATGCCGGCCCGCCCTCCGTGGAGGCGGACCAGGACGACGAGGTCGTGGAGGCTGCCCAGGCTGCTTCCGAGAGCGCCCTGGACCGCCCGGCCTTGCGCACGATGCTGCTCACGGTCCTGGTCGTCACGGCCCCGCTGGCGCTGCTCTCGTTCGCGCTCTACCTGCGCGACTGCCGGCGCCGGGGAGCCCGCTCGAGCCTGCATGTGGGGGTCTGGCTGGCCGCCGGGATCGCCCTGGCCGTCGTGATCGCCGCCGTGGTCCACCTCGCTACCCCCAAGCGGGAGGAAGGGCCCTGGGCGCCGGGGCCTCCCCCCGAGCCCCCCTGGCGTACGCGCCCACCGTCGCCCATCGGCCCGCGCTGAAGACGGTCGCCCGCGTGGCCGCGCAGCGGGGAGGGGGCGGAATCCGACGCCTGGGTCGGGAAACCAGCCGCCTTCGGCCGCCCTGCTCCGAAGATGGTGACCAACTACCGGAACGGAGAGTGGACCATGGCTGGATCCGACCCCAAGCGAGTGACGGCCCTGCCCCAGGCCGCCAAGCCCGTGGCGACGGCCTCCCAGAGGCCTCCCGCCGCCAAGCCTCTTTCCGTCAAGCCTCTCTCCGTACAGCCTCTAGCCGTCAAGCTTCCCGCCGGCAAGACCCTCCCCGGCACGTTTTCCGGCAACGCGCCGGCCGCCGCCAACAAGCCGACCAACGGCAAGCCCCTGGGCAGCAAGGTGTTCGGGGCCAAGGGTCCCGGCGGCAAGGCTCTCGCCAACAAGCCGCACGCCAAGAAGGCTGCCGCCCGCGGCGCAACGCGCACGCCCGCGGTGCCTCGCGAACGCATGACGCTTGACGGCCCGTGGGAGTGGGCCTTCGATCGCATGCTCGGACGCAAGCGTGCGGCCGAGGCGCTTGCCAAGCAGCAGGCCAAGCAGGCCGCCAAGCCGGCAGCCAAGCGGGCGCCTGAAGTGCGCACGCCGCCCAGCGCCGAAGCCTAAGCGCGCCGGAGTCCGCGCCTCGCGCGGAGAAGCAGGGCCCAAAAATGACGTCGGCCGGGGCGAACCCCGGCCGACGCATTGCACTTCTTGAGGTTGGCACCTGCGGAAGTGCGCACCCGTGAGGGTGCCAGCACTGGTGGTCTAGCTGGGACTACCAGCGACCGCCGCCGCCGCCGCCGCCACCGCCGCGGTAGGAGTCGCGCCCGCCGCCGCCGCCGCCACCACCGCCGCCACCCGCCTCGCGGGGCTTGGCGATGTTGACCTTGAGGTTGCGACCACCGAGGTCACGGCCATCCATGGCCTTGACCGCGGCCTGGGCCTCGGAATCGTTGCTCATCTCGACGAAAGCGAACCCGCGCGGGCGACCCGTCTCGCGGTCCATGATCATCGCGACGCTCTGCACCGTGCCATGCGCGGCGAAGGCGTTACGCACGTCGTCCTCCGTGCTCTGGAAGGACAGGTTGCCGACATACAGCTTGTTCTGAGACATGTTCGAAAAAACCTCGCTCGATGCCCCGCCCTAGAAACCAATCTAGAGACTGGGGACTTTTGCCACGTGATTGTTGCCCAAGCCCGACTGCGAGCGCGAAGCACAGGGCTGGACAACCGTCTTTGCCTTGGCAAACCGCGAGCGAAATAAGGCCTGACCCGGGGGATCCTACCCCAAACCAGGGGGGAGGGGCGGGAATGCC
>JANOFW010000217.1:0-26122 GCA_031413835.1 Planctomycetia bacterium | reverse complement strand
GGCGCTCGGGCCCCCGCGTCGTCCTCATGTAGGAAGACTACACGTCGTCCTCCGCGGCGGCCCTCCGCACCCCAGCCAGCGCCCCGACGGGCCCCAGCACGAGTTCCAGAGCCGGAGAAGCGGGACACCTCCCGGCGGGGGCAGGGAAGCGCGGTTCGCGTCCGACCCCGGGACTAGCGTGGGGCCACGCAGGCCGGACGACGGGCGGTCCAAGATACCGCCTGCGGGCCGGGACCTCTCCGGGAGCCCCGAGCGCGTGCAACGACCCATCTTGAATCGTCCCAGCAGCGCCTCTCCGGCCTGCTGGGCCGTGCGCGCGACCCCCGACGAGCCCACGCGCGCCGCCGTCGATGCCCTGGCAGGACGCCTGAGCATCCCGTCGCTGGTGGCCCGGCTGCTCTGGCAGCGCGGCCTCGTCGAGGACCTCCCGGCCCAGTCCTTCCTGGCGCCGCGCCTCGCCGACCTGCGCTCCCCCAGCCTGCTGCCGGACATCGAGGCCGCCTCCGAGCGCCTGGCCCGGGCCGTGAAGTTGAAGGAGCGCATCGCCGTCTGTGGCGACTACGACGTGGACGGCATGACCGGGACGGCCCTGCTGGTGCGTTTCTTCCGGCTGGCCGGAGGCGACGTGGTCTGGGCCATCCCCGACCGCGACGAGGACGGCTACGGGCTCTCGGTGGCGGGCGTGGAGCGCCTCGTCGTGCAGGGCGTGCGCGTGGTGGTCACGGTGGACAACGGCGTCTCGGCCTTCGAGGCGCTCGAGAAGGCGCGCGAGGTGGGCATCGATGTGGTCGTCACCGACCACCACCTGCCCGGCCCCACCCTGCCGCACGCGGTGGCGATCGTCAACCCCGCACGGCGCGATGCGCCCCCCCAGCCCCCCGGCGCTCCCTGCGGCTGCGCGCTGGCCTACAAACTGGCCTGGGCCGTGGCCGACCGCCTGCGCCACCTGCAGGGCGGCGAGAACGCGCAACGCTTCAAGGCCTTCCTGCGCGACGCGATGGCCCTGGTGGCGCTGGCCACCGTGGCCGACGTGGTGCCGTTGGTGGGCGAGAACCGCGTGCTGGTGAGCCACGGCCTGACGGCGCTGCGCGCCAGCCCGCACGCGGGCCTCGTGGCGCTGCTGCGCGCCTCCGAGGTGGGCGCGCTGCCGCTGACGACGGAAGACGTCGCCTTCCGCATCGCCCCGCGCCTGAACGCCGCGGGCCGGCTGGGCCGCCCCGAGCTGGTGATCGACCTGCTCACCTGCGAGGAGGCCCCGCGGGCCGAGCTGCTCGCCAAGGAGCTCACGCGCGCCAACGACGAGCGCCGCCGGATCGAACGCGGGGTGCTCGACCAGGCACTGCCGCGCGCCGCGGCCCTGCTCGAGGACGCTGGCCGGCGCTCGTTGGTGGTGCATGGCGAGGGCTGGCACAAGGGCGTGATCGGCATCGTGGCCGCGCGCCTCGTGGACCTGCACGCCCGGCCCACGGTGGTCATCGGCTTCGACGGCGGCGACGGGCGCGGCTCCTGCCGCACCTCGCCCGAGGTGGACCTGCACCGCGCCTTGACCGACTGCGGACCGCACCTCAAGCGCTACGGCGGCCACGCCATGGCGGCGGGCCTGGAGATCGAGGCCGGCGAGATCGAGCGCTTCGCCGCCAGCTTCGAGGAGGCCGTGCGCGCGCAGCAGGGCGAGGGGGCCCGCGGGCCCCGCACGCTGTGGGCCGACCTGGCCTGCGAGGCCGACGACTGGGACCTGGCCGCGGTCACGGCCGTCCACCGCCTGGCGCCCTTCGGCGCAGGCAACCCCGAGCCCTGCTTCCTCGTCCAGGGCGCCAGCGTGGCCGGCCAACCCAGGCTCCTGGGCAGCGAGTCCACGCACCTCTCCTTCGCCTTGAAGCAGCAGGCCGGCGCCATCCGCGTGATCGGCTTCCGCCGCTCCGACCTCTACGACCTGGCGGCCTCCGAGCAGCCCCTCGACCTGCTCGTCACGCCCACCGTCAACGACTGGCGCGGTGTGCGCACGCCCGAGCTGCGCTTGGTGGACGCGCGACCTGCCGTGGCGCGATCCTAGGTGCCTCCGCCCCTAGGCTGAAGGCCGGGCGTCCCTCGGGACACTCCGCGCAGCCCTGATCAATCAAGCAGTCCTCTGGTGCACCGGGCTGCTCCGCACCGGCGCGCGGGATGGGGTGCGGAGGGCCGCCGCGGAGGACGACGTGTAGTCTTTCTACATGAGGACGACGCGGTGGCCCGAGCGCCCCCAGCCCCGCGCGCCGCACGACAGCACACGGGCAACGCGGCGAAACGCTACGTAGGGCCGCCTCCGCCGTCGAAGAAGACGGCGACGCGCCGCACGATGCCCTCGGGCTCGAAGTCGAGCTCGACGCGCACGATGCGACCGGGCGTGCGCATCTTGCGCGTGGTGGCGCGACCGTCGCGCAGCACGGGATGCTCGAGGAAGGCGCGCTCGCCCTCGAGCAGCGCGTCCTCGAGCTCGGTCATGGTGAGCAGCGCGCCCATCTCGCCCAGGTCGGCGATGGTCACGGGCACCTGACGGCCTTCGGCCAGGATCAAGGTGCCGGCCGTGTCCACGGCATGGCGTTCGGCGCGGCGACGTTCCGGGACCGACATGCGGGGGAGTCTACGACACCCATCCCCCGACCTCGCTAGCCAGTCGGGATCGCGGCCTCGGTGGGCACGTCGGGGAGCTTGTCCAGGCGCGCCGCCCGGCGTGCGTGGCGGTCCAGGCGCAGGAGCACGAGCATGCCCAGGGCCACCAGCGCCGAGGAGCACAGGAACGTGGCCTGCGCCGAGCCTAGGCGGTAGACGGCGAAGCCCGCCAGGGGCCCAAGCGTGGAGCGGAAGGCCACCAGCCCCACGTGCACGCTCATGTAGAGGTGCGAGCGCTGCGGCGGAGCGAAGTGCAGCGGCCCCAGGTTCCAGCTCAGGCTCACGCCCGCCATGCTCACGCCGAAGAGCACGTAGGTGACCACCAGGCCCGTGAGGTCCGAGACCAGCGGCAGGAGCAGGAAGTAGAGCGAGAGCAGGGCGAAGGACCCAACCGTCAGGCGCACTACGCCCACGCGGTCCACCAGCCTGCCGAGCAGCGCCACCGTGAGCAGGTAAGCGAGCGGGTTGGCCAGGCCGGAGGCGGTGGTCCAGTCGTCGTAGGAGACGCGCAGCGCCCCCTCGCTGAACAGGATCAGCACGCTCATGCTCATGTTGAGGCCGAAGCCGTAGAGCATGAAGCCCAGTTCGTAGGTGCGAAAGGGCTTGTCACCGCGCAGCACGCGCGCGGTGTCGCGCCAGGTGCGCGCCACAGCGCGGCCGGCGGCCTTGAGCCCGCGCCCCCCTGCCGCCACCGCGGCCCGCGGCGCCCGCCAGCGGATGCGGCTCAGGATCAGGTGGCCGCCGATGCCGATCAGCGCGGCCAGGGGGAAGAGCCAGCGCAAGGCCGTGGGGTCGTGGTCGAGGACCCAACCGCTGCTCTTGCTGGCCAGGATCTGCGCCAGCATGGCAGCCGTGGCCAGCAGCCCGAACATGCGTCCGCGCACGTTCGTGGGGTAGTTCGAGGCGATCAGGGCCGCGCGATGCGGGATGTAGGCCGCGTCGCCGACGTAGTAGAAGACCATCAGCAGCAGGAAGAGGCCGTAGTCGCCCACGCCGCGACCGGCCGCGCCCGTGGCCACCACGCCCACGAAGGCCACCAGCAGGATCGGGCCCTTGCTCAGGAGACCCAGGACCACGAAGGCCTTCTGGCGGTCCATGCGGCTGAAGAGCGGCTGCCAGGCCGTCGCCAGGATCCAGGGCACCTGCCCCAGCGCGATGACCAGCGGCACCATCCAGTCCGGGGCGTTCAACGTGCGTCGCAGCGCGAACATGCCTAGGCCGAAGACGCCGCCGAAGGCGCCCAGGAGCACCTCGGCCGGCCACTGGCGCCGCAGGGTGTAGTCGGCCACGCGCGGCAAGGACCTCGGCAGGCGATGAGCGGCGGAGGTCACGCCGCTAGAGCATCGGGGCGCGGGGGCCCACGCCAAGCCCAGCAGGCAGCGCACACTCCACAACAACGAGGCGAGCCCACGCCGCCGCCTACCATGGAGGGCTTCCCTCCCGATCCGGAACTACGCCGTGCCCGACGCCTCTGACGCCTCGCCCGCCACCACGCTCGCTGCCCCCCCGGCCCCCCCGCTCCCGCGCAAGCGTGGCTTCCTCGGCCGCCTGACGCGTTGGCTCGTCGTGCTGCTGGTGCTGGTGGCGCTCGCACCGCTGGCCTTGAAGCTCGGCTTCGTGCGCGACTTCGTGGCCCAAAAAGCCTCGGCGGCGCTGGGCGCGCCGGTCAGCATCGCCGAGGCCTCCGCCTGGTGGACCAGCGGCATCGATCTCCGGGGCCTGGTCGTGGCCAGCCCGCCGGGCCACGACGGGCCCCTGGCCCGCGTGGAGCACGTGCACGTGGACGTGGCGCTGTTCAAGCTCCTGAAGGGCGACGTGGATGCCCACGTGCTGGTGGAGAGGCCCGTGGTCACGCTGCGCCGCGATGCGCAGCTGCGCTGGAACACGGCGGATCTCGCAGGCGAGAAGCGCCCCTCCGACGGCACGCCGCGGGAGCCCTCGGCGCGCTCGGCGGGCCCGCAGCTGACCCTCGAGATCGTGGACGGCGTCTTCGAGGCCCACGGGGTGAGCCCTACGGTGGAGCGCGTCTCCGACATCGACCTGCAGGCCAGCCTGGCGGCGGATGGCGCGCTGGGGGCCACGCTCGGCCTGATCGCCGAGAAGGCCGGCCTCGCAGGCGCCGACGCACGCCTGACCTTCTCCGGCGGCAAGGCGCCCGGCGAGCCGTCCCCCTTCGAGGCCCAGGTGCCGGCGCTGAGCCTGGAGCGCCTAGCCGGCCTGATCGAGGGCCTCACGGGCGTCAAGGGTCTTCAGGGCACCGCCAGCCTCACGGCCAAGGGCCGGCTCGACGCCGAGGGCCGCCTGAGCGGCGCGCTCAAGCTCGGCGGCCAGGGCGTCTCGGCCACGAGCCCGCAGGGCACGCGCCTGCGCCTGGGCAAGCTGGAAGCCACCCTCGACGCCATCCAGGGGGCCGCGGGGGAGAGCGGCCGAGGCTCTCTCACGCTCACCGACCTCGAGCTCGTGAGCGGCACGGGAGCCGAGGCGCAGACCTTCGTCGAGCCGCAGGTGACGGCGCGCTTCGACCTCGCGCGCGGGCCCGACGGCGCCGGCAGCCTCGCGCTGCACGGCGTGAGCAGCTCGATCGCCCGGCTCACGGGCCCGCAGCCCTTCGTGATCCAGCAGGACGCCGCCGGCGGGCTCTCCTTCGCGGGGCCCCTGGACCTGGCAGTGGACCTCGACGCGCTCACGCGCGCCTTCGGCGCCGCGTTGGGACTCCGGCCGGGGGAGCGCCTGCGTGGAGCGCTCACGCTCAAGGGCGGGGCCACGGGCAGCTCGGACAGCGGACGCTTCGAGGCAACGCTCACCGGCACGGGCCTGTCCCTGCCGCCGTCCTGGAGCGCGAACCGCGCGCTGGCCGCCATCGAGGGCCGTCTGCTGCTCGCCTGGACCGAGGAGAGCCTGACGCTCGAGGCCCGCGGGGTCAATGCGCTGGGCCTCACCGCGGAGGGCGAAGCCAGGTTCGAGAAGCAGGGCGCGACGACCCCCCTGGTCTCGGCCGACGCACGCGTGGAGGCCGACCTCGCACAGGTGCGCGCCTGGTTCGGCCCCCTGCTGGGCCTCGACCCAGCGGCCACCCTCGCGGGCCGCGTGCAGTCGGTCGTGAAGGTCACGCTCCCCGCCGAGGGCCTGCGCCTGGAGGGAACCACGCAGACGGCGGGCCTGGCCTACCGCGCCACGCCGGGCGGTTCGCTGCTGGAGGAGCCCGGGCTGAGCATCGAGCACACCTTTGCGCTGGCCCAGGGTGAAGGCCCCACGCGCTTCGAGGTGCTGCGCCTGCGGGGCAACGGCTACCAGGCGGACCTCTCGGGCTCGAGCGTCGGAGGCGCCGACGGCGCGCTCGACCTGCGCGGTACGATCGCCGGCGACGCAGCGCGCGTCGCCGGGCGGGTGGCGGCCTTCCTCGGACCCGACTTGAAGGACCTCAAGGGCCAGGGGCAAGTCGCGGGGCGCTTCGCGCTCCAGAGCCAGGGCGAGGCCCTGGTCGCGGGCTCGACGGTCGACCTCGACCTGACCCTGGGGACCTGGACCAGCAGCGGTGCCGTGCTCAGCGACGCGCGCTTGACCGTCAAGCGCGCCTCGACGCGCGAGCCCTACCTGGTGGAGGTCGTGAGCGGCGCCAACGGCGGCTCGGCCACGGCGAGGCTCACGTTGACGCCCCAAGGCGAAGCCCTCGCCTGGACGCTCGCCAGCACGCTCAAGGGCGTGGACATGAGCACGATCGTGACCACCGGGCCGGTCTCCAGGAAGCTCGCCTACGTGCTGCCCACGCTGCTGCCCATGAACAGCGCCACGCCGGTGCTTTCGGGCAAGCTCGACGCGACGGTCGATCTGCGGGCCTCCGACCTCGGCGGCGACGCCCTGCTCACGACCCTGGCGGGGACGGGCAACCTGGCCCTGACGCAAGGCACGCTCGGTCAGAGCAGCCTGTTCGCGGCCCTGGGCACCGGCGGCGGCGGCGGCGGGTTGGGCGAGGTGGGCAAGGTGCTCGCCCAGGTGGCCCCCGAGGTCGGCAAGGAGCTCGCCAACCTGACGCGTGCCGTGGCCTACCAGGAGATCACGAGCAGGTTCACGGTCGCCCAGCAGCGAGTCGAGGTGCTCGAGACGAAGATGACCGCGCAGGCCCACCGCCTGGACTTGAAGGGCGTCGTCACCTTCGACCAGCGCGTGGATCTCACGGCGCGCCTGTGGCTGGGGAGCAAGGCAGGCGAGGAGTTGAAGCGCGTGCTCCCCGACCAGACCCTGCCGCTGCGCATCCGCAACACGCTGGCCCAGCCGCAGGTGGTCCCGGACCTGAAGACGAGCGACCTCATGCAGGCCGCGCTCCCCACCCCCGCCGAGATCTTGAAGGACCCCAAGAAGGCCCTCGACGAGGCGAAGAAGCTCAAGGATCGCTGGAAGGAGCTCCTGCCCAAGTAGGCCGACGTAGGCTGGAGGGCATGGAGCCTCCCAGCCCCGCGTCCAGGCCCTTCGGCGCGCCGCGCCGCAGGCTGCCCGACCTCGTGCTGCCGCAGGAGGTCCATGCCTCGCGCAAGCGGCTGTTGGTGGAGCTGTCTGCCGGCGCGTACCTGGTCTGGTACGGCACGTTTCTCTTCCACAAGGGCCTCACGGCCCTCCCACCCGAGAGCGGTCCGTTGCTGTACTTCCTGCTCGTGCTCGGACCGTGGGTGGTGGCGTTCAACGGACTCCTGACGGGGCTCCCGGCACTCCTCTTCCTGCTGTCCGGCCGGCCCCGGCTCCGACTGACCGAAGAGGGCATCGAAGTGCGCCACTTCGGGCTCCTGCGAACCCTCCTGCCCTGGAACGAGGTCGGCGATATCCGCCGCTCGCGCTGGCCCTTCCACACCTCCAGCGTGACGATCCGCCGACGCCGCGCGCGCGGCGCAAGCGCCGGCCCCGGAGCGACACGACGCGCGCCAGGCCTGCGCGCCGGTCGGGTGCGCATCGACGCACGCAACCTGAGCATGACCTCCGCAGAGCTCGAACGCCTGCTGCGCCTGCAGGCCTTCGCCCAGCCCTTCCGCGAGCGAGCCTGAGGCGCACGCCGACTCAGGGTCGCTTGCGGACCCGCGCACGCTCGGCGAAGGGACGCAGGCCGTCGCCGAAGAGCTGGTTCCAGCCGGTCTCGAGCGAGGCGACGTGGGCGTCGGCCACGTGCCCGAAGAGATAGTCGTCCACGCGCAGCGTCGTGGCTCGCCCGCCCTGGGCCTCGGCGAGCGCGAGCTGGAGCAGCGAGGTGGCAGGACCGCCCCAGGGCGGAGCGACATGGCCCACGAGGTGCAGCGCCTCGGGCGGCGTGACGAGGCTCACGGTGTACCAGAGGAGCTCCGCGCCGTTCGCGCCCTGCTCGTAGAGGCGCCCGCCCGCTCGCGCCTCGAGGAGCGCGCCCTGCGAGCCGGCGACCATCCGGAAGTCGGGGGGCCACCACGCTGCGGTCTCTTCGGTGAGCGCCTTCCAGACCGTCGCGCGCGGCGCCGCGATCTCGAGCGCGAACCCGTAGTGGACGTGGCGACAGGTGCTACCGGCTGCCTTGCTGCCCATGCTCCCTCCTCGGAGTCGGTGATCCCACGGCCGGAGGACAGGCCTCGTGCCTGACCCTCGGCAAACTTCTTCAACGCCAGGGCCGAGCAAGCCAGGGCGCGCGCCTGCCGGAGCACCCAGGGCAGGACGCAGGCGCGCAGCGGCTCCGGGGCCAAGGTGTTGACCCGCACGCGACCCTGCGAGCGCGTGACGACCAGCCCCGCCGCGCGCAGCACGGCCAGCTGGTTCGCGACCGCCGTGCGCGTGTGCTGCGGCAGCGCCGCGCCCAGGGCCCCCGTGGGACGCGGCCCGCGGGCGAGCAGCTCGAGCAGCGCGCGCCGGTCGGGGCTCGCCAACGCGCTCCAGAGTCGGTCCGCGGCGGTCGTCATGTCACGTAATTGTGACATGTCCGAGGCCGCCGCGCAAGGGGGCGCGGACGAGGCTGGGGGATGCTAGGGTTTCACGATGGACGCCTCCCCCACCCCCGGGATCGCCGCCGCCGCCGCGCGCCTCGTGGGCGGCCCGTTGACCGACTGGCGCCCGGTCACGGGCGGTTACACGGCCGCCGCGCGCTTCACCGCGACAGGGCCCGGCGGGCGGCGGGTGTTCGTGAAGGCCGCCACCAGCGCGCTGACCTGCGCGGGGCTGCAGGCCGAGTGGCGCGTCTACGCGTCCGTCCGCGGCCCGTTCCTCCCCGCGGTCGTGGGCTTCGATGCCTCCCCCAGCGCCCCCGTGCTCGTGCTGGAGGATCTGAGCGCGTGCCACTGGCCGCCCCCGTGGAGGAGCGGCGACGTCGAGGCCGTACGCCGCGCGCTCGCGGCGATCGCCCGCGCCACGCCGCCCGACTCGCTGCCGGAGGCCGAGGCGCACTACCGGTCCGACTTCAGCGGCTGGGCGCGGGTGGCGCAGGACTCCGCACCCTTCCTCTCGCTGGGCCTCGCCTCCGCCGCCTGGCTCGAGCGGGCGCTGCCCACGCTCGTGCGGGCCGAGCAGGCGGCCGTGCTCGCGGGGCCCGCGCTGCTGCACCTCGACGTGCGCAGCGACAACCTCGCCCTGCGCGGCGGCGAGGCGGTGCTGGTGGACTGGAGCTGGGCCTGCCGCGGCAACCCCGACCTCGACCTCGCCTGCTGGGCGCCGAGCCTCGCGATGGAGGGCGGGCCCAGGCCCGAGGCGCTGCTCCCCCGCGCACCCGAGCTGGCCGCCGCCGTCAGCGGCTTCTTCGGCTCCTGCGCCGGCCTGCCTCCCGGGGACCTGCCGCTGCGGGTGCGCAACCTGCAACGCCGACAGCTCGCGGAGGCGCTCCCCTGGGCGGCCCGGGTACTCGGTCTCTCCTCGTAGCAGGGCGTCGGGGGCCCGGCTCCGCGGAACCACGAGGCGCAGCTCCCCGTTCAGGCGGAGGCGACGACGCGCGAGCCGCGCCCGGGACGGCGTCGGCCCGCTCGGCGCTCGAGCGCGGCGGCCAGGGCGTCGGCGAGCCGGCGACGGGCGCGCCGCGGCAGCAGGCGGATCGCCTTGGGGTGCGGGACCCAGCGCTGGTGGCGGATCTCGTTGCGCGGGCCCGCAAGCTCGGCATCGGCGGAGACGCGGGCCAGGAACACCAGGGCGAAGGAGCCGTCCGAGCGCCGGTAGGTGCCGCTCAGGGTCTCGATGCGGATCGTGAGCCCGGTCTCCTCGTCCACCTCACGCAGCGCCGCCTGGCGGGGGGTCTCGCGGCGCTTGAGTCCGCCTCCCGGCAGCTGCCAGCGCTTCTTGCGGCGCGCACGCACGAGCAGCACGCACGTCTCACGCAGGATGACGGCGAAGGCGGAATCGCGCGGCTGGTGCGAGGCACCCACATCAGGATCATCGGACACCCACCCGCCTTTCTGCAACTTTCCTCTGTCGCGCCGGTAGCGCCACCCTGTCGCGCCGCCGGCAGCGCCTTGTCGCGCCGCCGGCCGGGTGCCAGAATCCCGCGCCTCAGCGCAGTCCCGCGCTTCGGGAGGCACCGATGCTGTCCAAAGAGACCCTGGCGCAGTTCCGGGTGGAGCCGGGCGCGAAGTTCCACCTCAAGGACCACGACCCGCGCCAGCTGACGGAGAAGGCGCTGCGCCGCCTGGGCAAGGACGAGCTCAAGGAGAAGGCCCAGGAGGTGGTGCGCAAGAACCTCGCCGAGCTGGCCCAGGCGCAGGCCATGCTCTGGGCCCACGACGTGCACTCGGTGCTGATCGTGCTGCAGGCCATGGATGCGGCGGGCAAGGACGGCGTCATCCGGCACGTGATGACGGGCGTGAACCCACAGGGCTGCCGCGTTCATAACTTCAAGCAGCCCAGCAGCTTGGAGCTGGATCACGACTTCCTCTGGCGCTGCCAGGGTGCGCTACCCGAGCGCGGCATGATCACCATCTTCAACCGCTCGTACTACGAGGAGGTGCTCGTCGTGCGCGTGCACCCCGAGTACTTGGAACGCCAGCGCCTGCCCGCGGGCAAGCGCGACGAGCGCTTCTGGGAGAAGCGCTTCGAGAGCATCAACGCCTTCGAGCGCCACCTCACCCGCAGCGGCACGCTGGTACTCAAGTTCTTCCTGAACGTCTCCAAGGGCGAGCAGAAGCGCCGCTTCCTCGAGCGCATCGAGGACCGCGAGAAGCACTGGAAGTTCTCCGCCGGCGACATCGCCGAGCGCCGCCACTGGGACGCCTACATGGACGCCTACCAGGAGCTCTTGCGCCACACCTCGACCAAGTGGGCGCCTTGGCACGTCATCCCGGCCGACCACAAGTGGGCCGCGCGCGCCCTGGTGGCCGACATCACCGCGAACGCCGTGCACAGCCTCCACGAGAGCTTCCCCAAGGCTACGAAGGAGCAGCTCGACGCGCTCGCCTCGGCCAAGAAGGAGCTGCTGGGCGGCTGAGCCCGCTCCCAGGGTGGCCTGGCGCGGGCGCCGTAGCATGCCCCCGATGCGCTGGATCAAGAGCCCGGCCTGGGATCTCCTCTGGGTGCTCAACGCGCTCTGGCTGGGCCCGCTGGTCCTGCTCCTGGCCCGGGGACACGACGACGTGTTCGCCAGCCCCGTGGACGGGCTGTTCTTCGCGCTCACGGTGCCGCTGTGGCTCGGCCACCGCGTCTCCTCGGCCTGGCTGGCCTACGCGACCGAGGCCTACCGCCCGCTGCTCGCCACCCAGCGCCTGCGCTTCGTGGTGGCCCCGCTGGCCATCGCCGTGGCCTGCTTCGCCCTGCTGCTGGCGCCAGAGAGCGTGGTACCGCTCCCGCTCACCGAACGCGTGGTCTGGCTCGCCATCCTCGACTACGTGCTGGTGAGCCACCACTTCGCGGCGCAGCACTTCGGGTTGCTGAGCCTCTACCGTGTGCGCGCGGGCCGAGCGGCCGACGCCGCCACGCGCCGCCTCGACCGCTGGTTCGCGCTGGTCGTGGGCGGAGGCATCGTCGTCCTGGCTGAGGCGCTGGCGGGCTCGATCGCCTTCCAGTCGCGCTGGATCGACCCTCTGCTGGGGCCCGGCGGCTCGGAGACGCTCGTGAGCGCGCTACGCGGCGCAGGCCTGGCCGTGGTCTTGGTCCTGACGGCCCTGATGCTGCGCGCCGAGCTGCGCTCGTCAGGCCCCTCGCTCCCGCGCGCGGCCTACATCCTCAGCGTCGCCGCCATGGTGCTGCTGGCCTTCCTCGCGCGCGACCCCTTCCTGTTCATCGTGCTCTGGAGCGTGCAGCACTGGAGCGCCGCCATGGGGCTGACCTCTCTCGCGGCCGGCGGCGCCCCGGAGCCCGGCTCCGGGTGGCAGCGGCTCCTGGCGCCCGTCAACCAGCGCGGCTGGGCCGTGTTGCTCGTGCTCGCCGTCCTCTCCACCCTGCTGCTCCCGGTGATGGAGGTGGAGGCCGAGACCGGCGAACGCGCCTACGCCGACCGCATCTTCGGCGACGCCGCCGCGTGGCTGCGCTCCTCGCCCTTCGTGCCTGCCCTGCTGGCCCTAGGCTTCGCCACGGGCTTCATCCACTACGTGCTCGACCGCGCCGCCTTCCGCTTCTCCTCCCCCGACGTGAAGCAGGCCGCCCGGGGGCTGCTCAAGGCTCGGGCCTGAAGCCGCGGGGGGGAGAGCCCCGCCCCGCGCAGGCAGGACGGCCTCCCCCGCAGCCCCCGCACACCGCCCCGTCCAGGGTGCAACGCCGTCCCGACTTGCGTCAAGGATGGGCACATGTTGGGACGCCGCCTGGAACGACTGTTCGACCGCTACTGCCGCCGTGGGCACGTGGCGTCGCTGGGCCGCGTGTTCGACGCGGTGGCGCCCGAGGTGCTGGGCGTGGCCATGCACCTGGCGCGTGGCCCGGTGGAGGCCGAGGACCTGCTGCAGCGCACCTTCGTGACGGCCATCGAGCGCGCCAAGAGCTTCGACGCCTCCGAGCGGCTCGTGCCCTGGCTGCTCGGCATCCTGGCCAACCACGCACGCGAGGAGGCCCGCCGGGCGCGGCGCACCCCCGACCCCCAGCGCCTCCCCGAGCGCGAGAGCGCCGATCCGCAGGCGGCCGCCGAGCAGCGCGAGAGCCTCGCGGCGCTCGACCGGGCGCTCGACGGCCTTTCCGATCCGGCGCGCAGCGTGCTCGTGTTGCGCTACCGCCACGGCATGGAGCCGGCGGCCATCGCCGACGCCTTGGCGCTGGCCCCCGCGACGGTGCGCTCGCACCTCCACCGCGGGCTGGAGCGGGTGCGTGCACGCGTCGGCAGCGGCGCGCTGGCCTTGGCGCTGCCGGGCCTGCCTGGGCTGCGCGGGTTCGACGAGATTCGCCAGGCCGTGCTGACGCTGGCGCACAAGGCGGCAATCACGCAGGTCGCGAGCGCAGCGCTCGCGCTGGGCGTGACGGGAGGGACGATCGTGTCTCAAACGACGACGGCGTGGGTGGCGGGGCTCGCGGTGGTCGCGGGCGTGGCCTTCGTGGGCGGGGCCGCCACGGACGGGCTGGGGTGGATCCCCGGTGGCGAGCGCGCGGCCCAGGCGCCGCCGCCCGTGGACGACCTCTCGGCGCCCGCGCCCGCCCCGCCCGAGGGCGCGGGGTCGGGCGTCGCGCCCCGGCTGGCGGCCTCGGAAGGTGCGCTGCGCGCCGAGGTGGAACGCTTGAAGGCCGAGACGCAGCGCCTGCTGGTGCGCGCGGAGGAGGCCGAGCGCAAGCTGGCCGCGTCCTCCGCGCGCAGCGGCGCGAAGGGGCCGACCTTCAGCTTCGGCGAGATGGGCCGGCCCGACGCGGTGCAGCAGGCCGACTGGGGCTCGCTGGGCGAGGCGGCCAGCGCGGTCAACGCGGCCATCGCCGAGCTGGCCAAGCACGCCGAGGCGGGCACCAAGGCGCCCAAGAGCACCTACCTGAAGCTCCAGGAGAACACGGAGCGCATGCGGATCTACGAGTACCGCACCCTCGACCGCATGCCGACGGCGGCCCAGCACAACGGCGAGCTCACGCACCCGATCTCGCTCGCCAACCTGGCGGCGGCGCAGTGCGCGGCGGGCGGAGAGCCCCTGAGCGCGACGCAGGTGACGGAGATCGAGCGGCTGGGACTTTCGTTCGACGCCGACTTCGCACGCCTGCGAGAGGGCTGGGCGCCCCCCAAGCCACGCGCGCGCCGGCTGCTGGAGGAGGTGACGCTCAAGGGCCGCTTCACGGACGCCCTCTTCGCGGCGCTCAGCCCCGAGCAACGCGCGCTGCTGGTGCTGCCCGAGCTGCGCGGCGTGGCGGGCCTGGACCTGAACGACCCGACGCTGATGGTGATCCACACCTCGCCGGTCCTCCCGGGGGGGACGCCGGCCGAGATCCGCACCAAGCTGATCGGGGTCCTGGAGGGCAAGCTCGCCCTGGGCGAGCCCGGGCGCGCCGCGCTCGAGATCGCCACCGAAGCCTTCCTGCAGCGCACGCAGACGCTGATCGCCACGCCCACGCCCAAGCATCGCCTCAAGAACTACACCTACGCCCAGGCCCTGGTGGCGGGCGAGGCCAGCGCCGTGCTGGTCGAGACGCTGCTCGCAGGCCTGGAACTGACGCGCGAGAAGCGCACGAGCCTGCTCGAGGATCCCGCCTGGTACGTCCCCCGGCTCCTGGCGCCGTAACCCGCTGGGGCGCGCCGCGGGGGTGCGGCGCCGCCTCCGCTCCCAGGCCCGGTCTCAGTTCGGACGGTGCGGCGCCTGCAAGACAGCGCCCGTAACCGGGTCGAGGTCCCAATAGGCTTGAGGATCCTCGAAGGCCCGGACCACGAGGCCATCGGCCTGGTCGCCGCCCGCACGCCCCACGGCGAACTCCACAGCCCTCAGGGGCACATCGCTGGCCAAGGCGGCGTGCTCGAGCACGGACCGCAGCGAGGGGGCCCGTGCCAGGACCCTCTCATCCGGCGCATGGTGCCCCCCCGCCTGCGGGCGCAGCGTCCTCTCGACCCGGCCCCCGTCGAGCACCAGTGTGTAGACCGCCGCGCGGCTCCGACCGCTGGTGCGTGTCTCCATGGTGAACCGGTGCGGTCTGCCCTGTCGCAGCCCCTCGAGCTCCAGGCGCGTCACGCGTTCGGGCTCGGGCACCGGCGTTCGGCGCAGTACGTCGAGCAGGTCGCCGGTCACGCAGCGCGTGATCCCGGGCGCGAACGCCACGCCCTCGCACGCCGTCAGCCGCGCGCGTCCCCAGCGATCTCCCTGCGCCTGCTCCATAATGCCTGGCGGTCCGAACGCCACGCTGCCGCCGCGCACCTCCACGGGACAGCCGGGCTCGCGGTCGAGGACGCGCGCATTGACGAACGAGCAGTCTTCGAGCCGCACCGAGCCGCCCTTCGCCTCGTCGCCCGAGCAGATGACGGCCGCATGCCCGATGTCGCTGAACAGGCAGCCCCGCGCCCAGAGGATGGCGGGCCCGCGCAGGCTGATGCCGAAGCCGCTCAGGCGGCCTCCGCCGTCGAACTCACACGCCTCCGCGACGAGGTAGGTGCGGCCCGAGAGCCCAAGGGCGGCGGCGTGGCCCGAGAGCTGCCAGCCGCGCACGCGCACGCGTTCGAGCCTCACCGCCGCCGCATCGCGCACGTCGAGCAGGCTGCCCTCCGCCGCGTCCCCGTCGAAGGTCAGGTCGCGCAGGATCAGCGCCCGACCGGTCGGCCGCGTGTCGCTCTGGAGGAACGCCCACTGGTGCCCCGCCAGAAGCGTCGTGGCGTCCATTCCCGCCCCCCGGATCTCGACCGAGGCCACCTCCGCCCCCAGCCGGCTCCATTGAGCCTGGGCGTCAGCGAGTCGGAAGGTGCCTGGGCCCAGCTCGATCACGACGGTCGCCGGGAGCGTAGGGAGGGTGAGCACGGGGGAGGCGCCCTCGGCGGCGTGCCGCAGCGGGACGACGTCCGTCGAGCGCACACGATCACGAAACGCCTCGAAGGACGCAGACAGGGCGATTGCCGGGTCGTTGCCGTAATCGAGCACCCGTGCGAGGACCTGCAGCCCCGAATCGCCAGTCTGCAACGTCGACGCGGCCAGTCGCTCGCGCTCGCGCGCCAGGGTGCTGCGGAGCCAGGCCTCCTCCGCCGCCGTGGGCTGCAGGTCCTGGAGCGCTCGCGGGGTGCGCCCCTGCAGACCGGGCGCGGCGCCGGCCGGATCGTCTCGTCGCTCTGCCGCCGCGATCGGCTCGCCCCCCGCCCCGTAGCCTGCATCGGACTCAGGGCCGTCGTGCCCGAGCAGGAGCGTCAGGCCCGTGCCCCCGATCCCTCCCAGGACGATCAGCAGCACGGACCGAAGTGTTGTGCCCATGGTGTGGATCGATCTGGCTGTCCCAAGCTCAGTACTTGCGCTTGAGGTCGGCCAGGATCGCGTCCTGCTCCTTCTTGGCCTCCGCAGCGATCGCGGCGCCCTTCAACGGCTTGCCGTCGATCACGGAGGTCATGACGACGAACTGCGCCAGGTGGTCGCGCACGTAGGCAGGCGCATCCGCCTTCAGGACCATCTGGCCTCCGAGCAGCACCCCCAGGATGGCCTTCTTGTCCGCCGACATGGCCATGCCGCTCACCGAGAAGTCGGCCCAGAACTTCTCGTTCGTCGCCTCGTCGATGCCGTTCATGGGCGGGTCGGCGAAGACCCAGTGCTGGGCCATCAGGCCGCGGCGCGCGTCGGCTCGGACGTCGTCGCGCTTGGACTTGCACCAGGAGACGAACCCCCCGTGCTTGCTCGCCTGGGTGAACAGCGCCGTGGCGGCGTTGCGGTAGAGGAGCATGTCGAGCACGGGGCCGAACCTGCCTGCGTCAAGAGCGGCCGTCAGCTCGGCCTTCGTCAGCGGAAACGCCTTCCCGAGCGCGGTGCGCACCCAGGTCTTGAGATCGAAGTCCGTCGGCCCCCCCTGGGCCAGCGGCGTAAGCGCCGCGGCCCGCTTGGCGGCGTCGGTCCCCTTCCAGGCGGGCACGAGACCGTCGAGGGCCTTGGCGCCGTCCACCTTGGGAGGAGCCGCCGGCGTGGCGGGCTCGGCGCCCAAGGCGCCCAGAGCCCAGGCCTTGAGATCGAAACAGCCCGTCGCCTTCTCGGACAGACGCTCGAGCGCCTGCCGCGTGGCCTCCGTGTCCGAGCCCTTGGCGGCGTCGAGCCAGCCGGTGAGCAGCGCCGCTGGACCCGACTCCAGGCCCAGCGCCTGCTCCACGGCCGCTTCGGCGCCATAGGGAGACGACGCATAGAGCAAGATCCCGTCCTTGCCGATCACGAAGGTGCTCGGCCAACCCTTGAGCGCGTAGGCCTTGACGCAGGTCTGCTCCGGATCGCAACCGATGGGCATCGTGTACTTGTTCTCGGCGAGGTAGCCCTTCACCTGGTCGGCGGTCTCGCGCGTGATGCCCACCACCACGAGGCCGCGTGGCCCGTAGCGCTCGTGGAGCGCCTGGATGTGCGGCATGGCGCGCACGCACGGTCCGCACCACGTGCCCCAGAACTCGACCAGCACAGCCTTCCCTTCGAGATCCTCCAACGGGCTCTTTCCGCCCTCGGTGTTGAGCCACACCGACGCGCTCACCGTCGGCGCTTTCTCCCCCACCACGGGGCCCGCGGCGGCCTCCGCGGGCGCCGCGGCCGGAGGGTCGCCCATCTCGTCGGCGCGCGCGCGGCTCACGCCGGCGAGGAGCAGCACCGTGAGCGCCACGAACCGCACTCTCGTTTCCGCGCGCATCGTCTGTGCTCCCGCCGCTGATGACGCTCCCAGCCTACCGAGAATCGCACTTCTCGGGCGCAGCCCGGGGCGGCTCACTCCGGCTCGTCGCGCACGAAACGAGCGTTGCGGGCGCCCAGGCCGCGCAAGAGGCCGGCCAGGCGGGTGTGGGTGTCGTGGGTCTCCAGCGCGATGCGCACCTCGTCGCCCACGGAGGCGGCATGGGGCCCCAGGGCCCAGTCCACGTCCTCCGCGAGGGTCCAGGCCCAGTCGGCGGTGGTCACGCCCAGGGGCTCGAAGATCTCGGGCGCGGGCGAGGGCGTCCCATCCGCGATCCAGCGGAACCAACGGTTGAGCGCGTCGGCCGCCTCGCGGGCCACGACCTCGTCGGCGAAGCGTCCGGCGATCTGGATGACGGGCTCGGACATGGGCGGGATGGTAGCCTCCGCGCCGCGTGGAGGAACCGCTCGCCCTCAAGCCCGACGCCCTGCCCCCGGCGCCCCCGGGGACCTCGAGCGGTTCCGTGCCCGTGGCCGCCGCCCTGGCCGCCAGGAGCGAGGGCGGCACGAACATCGTCATCTTCAGCGACGGCACGGCCAACCGCGGCGCCAAGGCGCAGGGCACCAACGTCTGGGCGCTCTACGAGCGGCTGGAGCGCGGGGCCGGCGCCGCGGGATCCGGCGTGCCGAGGCAGATCGCCTTCTACGACGACGGCGTGGGGACGCAGACCTTCCTGCCCCTGAAGCTGCTGGGCGGCATCTTCGGCTGGGGGCTCTACCGCAACGTGCGCGAGCTCTACACCTCGATCGTGCGCTCCTACACGCCGGGCGATGCGCTCTACCTCTTCGGCTTCTCGCGCGGGGCCTACACGGTGCGCACCCTGGCGGGGCTGCTGACGCGCTACGGCGTGCTCAAGCGCGAGCGCTTCGAGCGCGAGGACGACCTCGCACGCGCCATCGACCTCACCTGCAGCTCGCAGCGCGCCACCTTCGCCGAGACGCGCCGCTTGCGGCGCATGCGCGCAGCGGCGCCCGAGGAGGCCGTGCTGCTCGACGGGCTGACGCGCGAGGACTTCCACCACCAGCCGACGTCCGAGCGTCCCTACGGCGTGAACGTGCGCTTCCTGGGGGTCTGGGACACGGTGGACGCCGTGGGGCTGCCCTTCGACGGCCTGGCCGAGGCGCTCAACCGGGTCTTCCAGTGGCGCTTCGCGGACCGTCGCGTGAGCGGGCGCGTGGAACGCGCGCGACAGGCGCTCTCGATCGACGACGAGCGTCGCACCTTCCTGCCCAACCTGTGGGACGAGGGCCCCGAGCAGCCGACCGCGCCCGACGCCTGCCCCCACGTCGAGCAGGTCTGGTTCGCGGGCGTGCACACCAACGTCGGGGGCGGCTACGACAAGGACCAGCTGGCCTACCTCTCCCTCGACTGGATGCTCGGCGAGGCCAGCCGCGAGGGACTGCGCTTCCCCGCCGACGCTCGGGCTCGCATCCGCCGTGAGGCCGACCCGCTGGGCTTGCTGGTGGACTCGCGCGCCGGGATGGCCGGGCTCTACCGCTACCGGCCGCGCGACGTGGCCCAGCTGAGCGCCGCCGCGGGCCTCGCGCGCCCGGGGGTGCACGCCAGCGTGCTTGCCCGCGTGCGGGACGCCCCCCTGGGGTACGCCCCGGTGCTGCTGCCCGAGCAAATCGAGGTCGTCGAGACTCCCGTGCCCCCCGCGCCCCCCGCGGCTCGCCGGGTCGTCGCGCTGCCCGTCGACCGTGCGGCCCGCGACCGCGCCCTGGGCCTGATGCGCCAGAAGCAGTGGCTCTACACGCTGCTGCTGGTGGTCCTGCTGGCCCCGCCTGCGCTGCTATTCGTGGAGCAGATCGGGGACGTCTTCGCCTCCGAGTGCGCGCGCCGCGGGCGCGTGCCCGTACTGGGGTTGCTCGCCGGGCTCGCGCTGCTGGGCGTGCTGGCCTTCCACCAAGCCGAGAGTCTGGCCTTCGGCTCGGCCCGTGCCCCAGCGCTGCGCGGCCGCCGCTGGCGCGTGGCCGGCATTCGGCTGGCCTACGTCTGCGCGCTGCTCGCCGCCGGCATGGCCGTGGGCGCCGCGCTGCTGGGCCTGTGCGGCGAGGGCCTGCTCAAGCTCTCGGTCTGGCTCGAGGTGCCCTCGTTGGGGGCCGCCTTCCGCCCCTGGGGCCTGGCGCTGTGGTACGGGCTGGGCCTGGCGGCCGTCGTCTTCGGCAAGCAGCGAGTCGAGCGCCGATTGCGCGTCGAGGCGCTCGACGCGCTCGCGCCGACGCGACGAGCCTTGTCCTAGGCGTCGCGCTCCGCGCCGGGGTGTCCCTCGGAGCGGCAGGCGACGGCGATCACCACGCTCGACGCCCCGGCGCGGTAGAGGGCGCGCGCGCAGGCGAGCGCCGTGGCGCCCGAGGTCAGCACGTCGTCCACCAGCAGCACGCAGCGGCCGCGCACGCGCTCGGTCCGGGCGCGGAAGGCGCCACGCGGGCCACGGCGTCGGCGGCCGGGCCCGACGGCGCTCTGGGCGACGTCGTGGCGCACGCGGACGAGCGCACGTTCGTCGAGGTCGAGCGCCAGGCGACGCGCCACCTCGCGCGCCAGCAGCGTCGCCTGGTTGAAGCCGCGCTCACGGCGCCGCGCACGCGAGAGCGGCACCGGCACCAGCAGGTCGCCGGGCACGCGCTGCGCGGCGAGAGCGTCGGCCAGCCGTCGCCCGAGGGGTCGAGCCGCCGCGGCCAGCCCCTGGAACTTGAGCGCGACCACCAGCGTGCGCGCCACGCCCCGGTAGGCGTGGCCCGCGACGAGCCCCTCGACCGGCCAGCGCTCCTCGGCGCAACGTCGGCATCCCTCCCCCACCGCGAACGGACCCAAGGGGCGGGCACAACGCGCGCAGCGCGCCTCCGGCGGCTCGAGGCAGGCGGCGCACCCGGCGCACAGCCCCTCCGCGGGCACCGCCTCCCAGGCCTCGCGCTCGCAGGCGAGGCAGACCGGGGGCCAGAGCAGGTCGAGCAATGCCGAGAGCGCGCGCCGCAACACGCCTGTACTCCGTCGGGACCGGCCCGACGGTCACGCAGGCTCTCCGCCGGCAGGAGCCCGACGGTCACGTCGGCTGCTCGAGGCCGGCAGGTCGGGCTAGAAGTGGCGCTGCAGGTCGAGGGCCAGGCGGAGATCCTCGAACCCCCCCACCTCCGCGATCGTGCACAGCAGCAGAAGCACGACCCAGGTCCAGGCGATCCACGCTCCCCAGGCCGCCTCGGGGGCGGGCTGAGCGAGAGGAGCAGAGGGGGCCGGGGGGGCGTTGGACATCGGGTGGCTCACAGACAGTGTGGCTCGCAGGGCCACTGCTCAAGGAGGGGGCGGCCCGCGGGGGGCCGTCGGTAGGATACGCCCCCCTCTCGGGAGCCTTCCCTTCGATGCCTCCGAGCCGCCTGGCGCAGCTGCTCCTGCCGTCCGGCTCCCTGGGCCTGCGGGCCTATGACGTGCTCGAGGAGGCGGTGTTCATCGGCCCCGGCAAGCAGGGCTTGATCGCACAGGCCATGCCCTTCCCCAAGGCGGTCGTGGCGCTCACCTGGCAGGGCGACGGCTTCCTCGCACGGGCGCTCCCGGGCGAAGCGCCCCCCGAGATCAACGGCCAGGCAGCCGACGGCGCCTGCTTGCGCGACGGCGACCGCCTTGGCGTGAAGGGCGAGCAGGTGCTGGTGCGCGTCGAACGCTCCGCGGCGCTCCCCACCCCGTCGGCGACAGCGCCCGTCCCTGCGCCCTCGCGCCGCCCCCCGGGAAGCCGTCGCGCCGGGCCCGTGCATGCCGGGTGGAATCACCTCACCTGGATCTTCACCTCGCTCGGCCTGGTGCTGCTCCTCTGGACAGGCCTCCTGGCCGTCGAGCACCTCGGCGCGCTCAAGGACGCCGACCGTGCCCGGCAGGTGCTCTTGCCCGAGCCCAGCACGCCGCCGGACGGCGACGAGGAGCGCGTGGTGCGCGCGGTGGAGCAGGCGCAGGCCTACGAACGCGAGCAGCCCGACGACGTCGAGGGCGCCATCGGCCGCTGGAAGGAGCTGCTGCTGCGCTACGGGCCCAAGGAGGGCGAGGCGCCGAGCGCCGAGGCCCTGGCCGCGGCGGCGCGCGTCGAGGCGCTGCACGAGCGCGCGGCGGAGCGCGCCTTCGCCGCGCTGCGGGCCAAGTCGAGCGAGCAGGCGCTTGCCGGCCGCTTCGGCACCGCTCTTGAAGGCGCCCGCGCCTACGAGAAGCGCTTCGGAGGGACGACGGCAGCGGCCGGCGTGCAGGCCCTCAAGGACGAGCTCCAGCGTGGGGCGCGCGCGGCGCTCGAGGCGCTCAGGGCCAAGGTCGTACCCCTGCTCGCCAGCGCGCCCAAGCAGGCGCACGGCTCGCTCATCGGCAGTGGGCTCGAGTTCCCGCCGGACCTGACCTCCGAGGTGGCGGCGCTGGTCGAGGTGGCGCTCGAGAACATGCGCAAGCGCGGCAACGCCCCCCCGTCGCCCGCGCCGGTCCCCGTTCCAGCCCGAGCCCCGGCCCCCGCGCCGGCCCCTGCTCTCGCGCCCGCACCAGCCGCGGACGATCCGCCCAGGGTCGCTCCCCCCGCGCCCCCCCCGGCTCCCGCACCCGCGCCCTCGCCCAGCGACCCGCCTGAAGTCCCCTCGGCCCCCGCACAGGACCCGGAGCCGCCCGAACCCCGTCCTGGGGGCGCGTTTCCCGGCCGCATCCCCCCCACCGAGGAGCCCGCGAGGGAGGGGCCGGCGGAGGCCGAGCAGGCCGCGCGCGCTGCCTGGAGCGCCGCACGCGCCCACCTGCAGGCGGGACGCGGCCTCGAGGCCTTGGCGGGCTACGACGCGCTGCTCGAGCAGCACGGCACGCTCGCGCTGGTCGTGGACAACCTCCGCGCCATCGACGCCGGCCGCCTGGCCGCCCGCGCGCTGGTGGAGGGGCCCCGCGGACTGCTCGCCGGGCCGGCCGCGATGAACCGCGGGCGGCTCGAGGTGGAGTACGCCTTCAGCGATCCGCAGTTCCTCCTGCGCGACTTCTCGGCCGAGAAGCCCTTCGCCAGCGAGCTGTTCACCGACGCCCTCCCCGACAAGGGCGAGGTCGTGCTCAAGGGCGCCACCGGCCTGTTCCACGTGCTGGTCTACACCTCCGACGTGCGCCTCGAGGTCGAAGGCACGGCGGTGGTGGCCAAGGACCTGGGCCTGATGGCCACCAGCGACGGCGACCGCTTCCGGGCCGTGCTGCTCGACCTGTGCAACACGCGCTTCAAGCTCAAGAAGGGCGACGCCGCGCGCGTGCAGCCGGGTCACGTGCTGTGGTTCATGGGCGAGGGCGTCTGGTCGGGCGCCGACCCCGGCGAGCACGGCTTCATCAAGATCGACGAACGCACCAACGCCAAGCTCGAGCCAGGCGACCGCGTCAAGCTCGGGCTCACGCGCAAGGGCGCGCGGCTCGAGGGCAGCCTGGAGTCGAAGAGCGACGGGGTGTCCCTCGAGGGCACCGTCAAGGGCGACGACGGCGGCACGCTGGGCTCGGCCCGCGTGGGCGTCTTCACCAACGGCGGCGAGCTGCGCATCAAGCGGCTGTTCATCTCCGGCGTGGTGGACATGGACTGGTTCGCGCGCTACGTGAAGGAGCTGGGCGCCTCCGACACAGGCCCCCCCTAGGGCAGGAAACGAAGGAGGAGGCGGCGTGGCGAAGCGGGCGACGATCACGGTCGGAGGGCGCCTGAGCGTGGCAGACGCGCTTCGGGGGGCCCGGGGGGCGTGCAGCGTGCGCTTCGCTCCGGGGGCGTTGGCGCGCGTGAAGGCCTCCGCTGCGCGCATCGAGCGCGCGGTGAAGGACGGCGAGTGGGTCTACGGCGTGACCACCGGGTTCGGCAGCAACGCGACGCACGGCGTGAGCCGCGCGCAGGCCGCGGACCTGCAGCGCAATCTGCTCGTGAGCCACGCGCTCGGCGAAGGCGAGCCCTTTGACGACGAGGTCGTGCGGCTGGCCCTGCTGCTGCGCCTCCACGCCCTGGCCCAGGGGCACAGCGGCGTGCGGCCCGCGACGCTCAAGGCTCTGGCGCGGCTCTACGAGCAGGACATCCTGGCCGTGGTGCCCTGCCGTGGCAGCGTGGGCGCCAGCGGCGACCTCGCCCCGCTCTCCTGCCTGGCGCTGCCGCTCATCGGCGAAGGGCAGGTGCGCGTCCAGGGCAGGGTGCTGCCGGCGGCCCAGGCCCTCAAGCGCGCGGGCCTCGCACCCCACGTGCTCTCCTACAAGGAGGGGCTGGCGCTGGTGAACGGCATGCAGGTCACGCTGGCGCTCTGCCTGCTCGCGCTGGAGGCGGCCGAGACGGCGCTGCTCGCCGCCGACGTCGGCGCGGCCCTGTGCGTGGAGGCCCTGGCGGGCCGCAGCCAGCCCTTCGACGCGCGCGTGCACGCGGTGAGGCCCCACCCGGGCCAGGCGGCCTCGGCCGCCCGCATCCGCTCCGTCATCGCCGGCAGCCGGCTGGTGGACGTGCCCGTCGAGCGCATCCCGGGCAAGCGCCGCGCGCCCCAGGACGCCTACGGCATCCGCTGCGCGCCGCAGGTGCACGGCGCCTGCGGCGACGGCATCGCCTTCGCGCGCAGCGTGTTCACGCGCGAGATCGACGCCGCCACCGACAACCCCCTGATCCTCGAGGACGACATCCTCTCCGGCGGCAACTTCCACGGCGAGCCGCTGGCCCTGGCCGCCGACCACCTGAAGCTGTGCGTGCACGAGCTGGGCAGCATCAGCGAGAGGCGTCTGGCCACGTTGGTGGACGCCCACATGAACGAGGGCCTGCCCGCCTATCTCGCCCCGCAGAAGGGCCTCAACAGCGGCTTCATGATCCCGCAGTACGTGGCGGCGGCGCTGGTGAGCGAGACCAAGACGCTCTGCTTCCCCGCCAGCGCCGACTCGATCCCCACGGGCTGCAACATCGAGGACCACGTCAGCATGGGACCCATCGCGGCGCGGCGCGCACGCGAGGTGGCCGAGCGCGTGTTCTCGGTGCTGGCGCTCGAGCTGCTGGCCGCCTGCCAGGCGCTCGACCTGCGCGGGCTCGCACCCGGCCGGGGCAGCCTGCGCGTCAAGCAGCTGGTGCGCGAGGTCGTGCCGTTCCGCGCGCAAGACGAGCCCTGGGGCGAGGCGCTGCCGCGCATGAGGGCCCTGGTAGCCTCGGGCGCGGTGGCGCGCGCGGCCGGCCTCATGAAAGCCTAGACGCCGCCCGCCCCGACACCGCCCCCTCGCGACAGGAGCCGCCCGTGTCCCCCCGCAGCGAGCCGCGCATCGAGCCCCGTACGCTCAAGGGCTTCCCAGACGTGCTGCCCGCCAAGGCGCTGCGGCGCTCCCGGCTCATCCGCAAGCTCGAGGACGTCTTCCGCGCCCACGGCTACGGTCCGATCGACACGCCCAGCCTCGAGTTCGCCGAGATCTTGAGGGGCAAGGGCGGCGAGGAGAGCGACAAGCAGCTCTTCGAGTTCGACGACGCGGGCGAGCGCCGCGTGGCCCTGCGCTTCGACCTGACCGTGCCCCTGGCACGTTTCGTGGCCCAGCACCAGAACGAGCTCGTGTTCCCCTTCCGCCGCTACGCCATCGGGCACGTCTGGCGCGGTGAACGCCCCCAGAAGGGCCGCCTGCGCGAGTTCATGCAGTGCGACGCCGACCTGGTGGGCGCCGTAGGCCCCGCCGCCGACGCCGAGATCCTGGTGCTGATGGCCTCGGCCTACCGGGCGCTCGACGTGGGCGCCGTGACCCTGCGGGTGAATGAGCGGCGCATCCTCAACGGCCTGCTCGAGCGCCTGGCCCCCGGCAGCTCCCCGACCGCCGTGCTGCGCGTGCTCGACAAGCGCGACCGGCAGGGCGCCGAGGTCGTCCTGGCCGAGCTGGCCACGCTGGGCATCCCGGCGACCGCCGCCGCGCGCCTGCTCGAGATCACGGCCCCGCGCCCCGACGCACAGGCCACCCTCGCGGCCCTGGCCGAGGCCGTACGCGGCAGCCCGGTGGGCGAGGCCGGCGTGACCCACCTCACCCGCGTGCGCGAGCTCGTCCTAGCCGCGGGCATCCCGCCCGCCATGCTCTCGATCGACCCCACGATCGCGCGCGGGCTCGACTACTACACGGGCCTCGTGATGGAGGCGCGCCTCGACGCCCTGCCCTCCGTGGGCAGCGTGGGCTCGGGGGGCCGCTACGACGATCTCGCGGGCCTCTACACCAACACGAAGCTCCCCGGCGTGGGCTGCTCGGTGGGCTTGGACCGTCTGCTGATCGCGCTGGAGGAGATCGAGGGGGGCGCGGGGGGCCAGGGCGCCGCGAGCGCCGCGCTGAGCCCGGCCGAGGTGCTGCTCACGCACCCCTCCGCCGAGCAGGGCCCGGCCGCGCTCGACGCCGTCTTCGCGCTCTCCCAGCGCCTGCGCGCAGAGGGCCTCAAGGTCGAGACTTTCCCCGAAGACAAGAAGCACGGCCAGCAGATGAAGTACGCCGACCGCCAGGGCCTCGCCTTCGCCCTGACGCGCAACCCCGACGGCAGCTGGCACGGCAAGAACCTGATCGCCAGCAGCGCCCAGGAACTTCCCGACGAGGCGGCCGTGCTGGCCTGGCTCGCCTCGCAACGCTCGTCCTGAATCGCCGGCCGTGCTTCTGTAGCGGACGAGAACCGTCAAGGGCGTTGCGAGCCCCGAAGGGGCTCGAGAGGTCATCCGCACGCCATCGCCGCGCTGGATGGGGTGCGGAGGGCCGCCGCGGAGGACGCCGTGTAGTCTTTCTACATCAGGACGACGCGGTGGCCCGAGCGCCCCCAGCCCAGCGCGGCGTGCGGCCGCGTAACAGA
>JANOFW010000216.1:0-3355 GCA_031413835.1 Planctomycetia bacterium | reverse complement strand
CTCAGGGTAGGATGCCTGCGTGGCCACCGTCGCCCCCACCAAGCATCCCTACGTTGAGTGCCGGCCGGGCACCTGCGGTGGCATCCCCGTCATCCGCGGCACCCGCTTCCCGGTCCGGTCCGTGGCGGTCTACGTGCTGCGCCTAGGCATGACACCCGAAGAAATGGTCCGCGACTGGCCGCATCTGTCGCTCGCGCAGATCCACGGTGCGCTCGCGTACTACTACGACCACAAGGCCGAGATCGACCGGAGCGTCCGCGACAACGAGCGGGCGATGAAGCGCCTGCCGCGAGCGTAGCCGCGACGCCGTGCCGCGCATTCGGCTCCTCCTCGATGAGGACACGCAACTCCTCCTCGCCCAGGCGCTGCGAGCCGGCGGGCACGATGTGGTCATGTGAACGAGCTTGGGATGAAGGGGACTGCAGACCCGGACGTGTTCCGGCACGCTGCGGCTGATCGCCGAGCCGTCTTCACGCACAATGTGAAGCACTACATGCTGCTCGTGACCGAGTACGCACGGTTGGGCCGCCAGCACTGGGGACTCTTGGTCTCGGCCCAAGCGCCGTTTGGGGAGTTGCGCGGCAGGCTGCTGCGGTTCCTTGGCAGGCACACGGCCGAGGAGATGCGGGACGGGACGCGCTGGCTGCCTTGACCGACTGCCTGGGAAGGGCGCCGCTGCGAACCACGCCAGATGAAAGGTGCCCGGTCAGGGGAAGGGTCCGGGCCAGGCCCTCGCGCCCCTTCCTGGGGACAAGGGACTGAGGGAGACCGCCGGCGGGCTGGACGCCATCGGAGAGGGCGCGGTCGTGGGGCAGGTCGGAGGCATGCGGGCGGAGCGCCCGCGGGGTGGACCGGACGCATGAAGACACCGCCTCGGGAGCGCTCGCGGTCACGCGAGATGGCGCAAGAGCCACGCACGCACGGTTGGCACCCCACCAAGGGCCGCGGCGCTCGACGGCGGGAAGGGGCCATCTGACTCGGCCTGGGCCAGCTCCGGCCCGCCTCTTGGGGCTCGCTCAGAGCGGGAAGCGCACCGTGACGGTCGTGCCCACGCCGGGCGCGCTCTCGAGGGTCACCTTGGCCCGGTGCACGTCGGCGTAGCGCTTGACGAGCGCCAGGCCGATGCCCACGCCGGGAGCGGCGCGGGTCATCTCGTCGCCGCCGCGATGGAAGGGCTGGAAGAGGCGCCCCTGCGCCTCGAGCGCGATGCCCACGCCGCGATCGGCCACGGTCAAGACCAGGCGATCGCCTTGGCGCGTGAGCGTCACGCGCACGTCCTTCACGGCGGCACGCTCGCTGTACTTGATGGCGTTCTCGACCAGGTTGAGCACCAGGGGCCGCAGCAGCCGAGGATCGAAGGGGGCCGGGGGGAGGCCTTCCTCGATCTCGAGCGCGAGAGCCACACCGGCCTTCTCGGCCCGCGCCTCGAGCAGCCCCATGGCCGCGCGCACGGCCTCGCCCAGATCGCCGGAGCGCAGCTCGGGCCCGGAGACGCCGCGCTCGAGGGCCGCGAGGTCGAGCACCTGGTCCACAAGGTGGCCCAGGCGCCCGCACTCCTCGATGATCTTGCCCGCGTGACGCGCGGCGGCGTCGGCGTCCTCGACCCAGCCCTGCTCGACCATCTCGGCGTGCATGCGGATGCCGGTCAGGGGCGTCTTGAGCTCGTGGGTGACGGCGGCGACGAAGTCTTCCTTGCGGCGGGCCAAGGCGACCTCCTTGCGCACGCCGCGCATGAGCACCACGAAGCCCAGGGCCACCACGCTCACCAGCGCGCCCACCAGCAGCAGGAAGCGTAGGCGCGCGTCGCGCCAGGCGCTGCGCGCGGCCTCGTCGTCGGGCTGCGCCACCAGCCAGAGCGCGGCGCCGGGCTCGCCCGCGGCGACCGGCTCGGCCCGCAACGCCTCGACCAGGGAGACGCGCTCGGGCGCCGCCGCGGCCTCGGCCGTTGGCAAGCGTGCGGCCCAGCCCACCTGGGCCGGTCCGGCGGCGGTCCAACCATCGCTCGCCCCGCGCGAAGGGTCGAGCGCGTAGCCCTGGAGCAGCCAGCGGTCGCGCGCGATCTCGCGCCGCTCCGGGTGCACGGCCGGGATCCACACCAGCCTCCAGGCCACCAGCGGGGGCGCCTTGAGAGCACCCTCGGGCGCCACGAGCAGCTGGAAGCGCGTGTAGCGCACCGGCACCGGGTCCTCGGCCGCGCGCCGGAAGAAGCTCGCCAGGTAGGCGCTGGCCACGGGTGCCTGCGGTGCCGCCACTTGAGACGCCGGCACCGCCCCGGCAGGGCCGGGCGGCGGCGGAGCGGGGGCGTCGCGGCGCTCGGCCTCCTGGGCGCGGCGACGCACGTCGAGCTCCTCGAGCAGCTGCCCGCGCTCCTCGTTGGCCATCACCTGGGCGAGCGGCACGAGCTCCTGGCGGCCCGAGCGCAGCTCGACGTCGCCCGCCGCGGCCTCGAGCCGCTGGCGCAGCGCCGCGCCGTAGACCTCCACCAGGCCGGCGAGCTGCCAATCGCCCTCGGGGCCGAAGAGCTCCGGCAGGGCGAAGGCCCCCTTGGCACCGGCCTCCCACTGGAACCACCCCAGCACGCGGGCATCCTCGGGCGCGCGCACCAGCGGGCTCGCCTGCACGACCAGGTTCTGGCCCCCGGCGTCGGTCAGCAGCACGTCGCGCTGGTATTCGAAGTACGGGCGCTGGGCCTCGCGCTGGCGCAGCACGTCGAGCGAGGCCGCGGCGGCCTTGGCCTGTGCCTCGAGGGCCTCGCGCGTGGCGCGTCGCCGGTCGAGGCGCAGCGCCTCCTGCTCACGCGAGAGGCTGGTCCAGCCCAGGAGCGCGAAGCCCAGGGCCGGGAGCAGCAGCAGGCAGCCGAAGAGCAGCAGCGGCCGCTCGAGGAGCCCGCGGCGTCGGGCGCCGCCCCCGGTCATCCCCCGAACGCTCATCCCCCCCACCGATACCCGAGCCCGCGCACCGTCAGGATGATGGCGGGGTTGGCGGCGTCACGCTCGATCTTGCGGCGCAGGGCGGCGAGGGTGTTGTCCACCGTGCGCGTCTCGACCCGCGCCGTGGGGTACTTCCAGACCTCGAGCAGGAACTCGTCGCGGGTCACGACGTTGCCCGTGCGCATGCGCAGGTGGCGCAGGATGTCGCCTTCGCGCGGAGTGAGCGGCAGCACGCTGTCGCCGCGCAGGGCCGAGAGCCGGCCCAGGTCGAAGCGCACGCCGTCGGCCTCGAAGGTCTCGCCCTCGCCGCGGTCCATGCGCGCGCGGCGCACCTGCGCGTGGACGCGTGCGAGCAGCTCGGGCAGCGAGAACGGCTTGGTGACGTAATCGTCGGCGCCGCCCTTCAGGCCCCGCACGCGGTCCTC
>JANOFW010000215.1:0-5390 GCA_031413835.1 Planctomycetia bacterium | reverse complement strand
GGTAGGCGTCGAAGGGCGAGGCGGTGGCCACGCGCATCGTGCCCTGGCCCTCGTCCAGGCCCACCAGGTAGTAGTTGCGGGCGAAGTGGACCGGCACCTTGGCCACGAAACTCTCAGGGACCTTGACCTGCCCGAGCGTCTCCCAGTAGGGCAGCGCGAGGCCCTGCGAGAGGGCCTTCAAGAGGTCGTGCTCGGAGAGCACGCCGCGGCTGAGCAGCACCTTGTCGAGCGGCCAGCCCGTCTCGCGCTCGGCGGCCACGGCTTGGGCGATCTGCTCCTCGGTCAGGAGCTTCTGCTCGCGCAGGGTGCGGACAAGGGGGTTCTCCACGGCTCTCCGAGGGCTGGGGGCGGGTCGGTGGGGGGGCCGGGGGGGTCAGCGGGCGGGAGCGGCGGCAGGAGCCTGGGGCGTCGCACTGCTGGTGGAGGGGCGGCGCAGGCTTGCGCGGCGATGGGCCGCCTCGGCCTGCAGCCGGTCGCGCGACACGCCCAGGAAGCGGGTGGCCTCGAGCGCCCCGCAGCGGTCCAGGGCGTCGGAGGCCGAGCCCGAGCCGCGCACGGCGCCGACGACCGGCTGGCTCGAGGGTCCGCCATACTCACCGGAGGCGCAGTCCTGCCGCTCGCAGCCCTTGAACTGGGCATTGAAGATCTCGGTGTAGCCGATCAGCTCGTCGGCCTTCTGCTTGCGCTTGCACGACTCGATGTCGTAGATGTCAAAGCCACCCGGGTCGGCCATGATCGTGGGCGTCACGAAGAGGAACAGGCTCGTCTGGCGGTCGCCCGTGTTGGTGCTCTTGAAGAGGTAGCCAAGGATCGGCAGGTCGCCCACCCAGGGCACCTTGTCCACCGTGCTGCGCTCGTTCTGGCCCATCAGGCCACCCAGCACCACGGTGTGGCGGTCGGGCACGGTCACCACCGTCTGGAGCACGCGCGAGATCTTGTTGGGGGGGATGACGGTGTTGTTGCCCAGCACGCGCGACTCGCCGTCGAAGGCGCTCACCGACATCCTGATGTTGAGCAGCAGGTACTTGTTGTCGGCGATGTGCGGCGAGATCTGGAGCGTGGTGCCCGCGTCCTCGAAGCCGCCGAAGCCGCCGTTCGTCACGCCGCCGTTGGTCGTGCTGCTGGTGGTGGTGGCCTGGGAGGTCAAGATCTCGATCACGGCCTCCTCGTTGTCGGCCGTGACCAGGCTGGGCAGCTGCAGGATGCGGCTGCGCGTGATCGAGTTGACGATGTTGAAGATCAACGGCATCTGGCCCATCGCGAAGATGCCGCCCACCAGGCCCGTCGGGGCCGGGCTGTCGGCGCTGTCCACGAACGGCGGGATGCGGTCGGTGTTGTAGGTGTCTCCGTCCTTGTCGGCGAAGACGCTCTGGCCGTAGGAGGTGAAGCCGAACCCGCTGACGGCGTCGTTGACCAGACCGTTGGGGTCGGCCATGCCGAGCTCGACCGAGAGGCGGAAGGAGTCGTCGAGCGTCAGCTCGATCAACGCGGCCTCGATCAGCACCTGCGACTTCTTGACGTCGATCTCCTGCAGCACCTTCTCGATCTCGGCGTACTGGCGCTTGCTGGCCGCGATGATCAGGCTGTTGCTCTTGACGTCGGCGACGACGGCCGGCTTCTCCTCCTGGTCCGGCGCGAGCTCGGAAGCCACGGCATTGCTCAGCGGGGTGGCACGGCCTGACGTGCCTCCGCCACGAGACGTCGAGAGGCCCTGCGACGAGACGCCGAAGATCGACGTGGCGTCGATCAGCGACTGCAGCACCTGGGCCGTCTCCTCGGCCTCGAGGTTCTTGAGCGGCCAGACGTGCACGCGGCTCGTGGTGAGCACGACGGGCACGTCGAGGTGGGCGATGACCTCCTCGATCTCGGCGATGTCGTCCTGGGTGGCGTAGATGATCAGCGTGTTCGTGCGCAGATCGGAGATGATGCGCGGCTCGGGATCCTCGTCGATGTCGCTGGTGGAGCCGCCCTGCGGCTGCGGCTGGTTCTGGCGGCCGAGCGCCACCCGCTCGCGGCCCGTGAACAGGTCGCTCAGGATGGGCTCGACCTCGTCGGCGCTGGCGTGCACCAGCTGCACGTAGGCCGAGGTCAGCGTGCGGCCCAGGGGCTTGACGTCGAGCTGCTTCAGGAGCCGGTAGATGGCCACCACGTTGGGGGCGAAGTCGGTCACCACGAAGGAGCGGCTGGCCGGCACCTCGGTGACGTTGCCGATGTTCTGCTGGGTGACGATGCGCGAGAGGGCCTGGCGGGCGTCGCGCAGGTTGGTCATGTTCTCGACGCGGATGGTGGCCGAGACGAACAGGCCGTCCTGGTTCTCGTAGTCGTTGAGGTTCTCGTCGGTCAGGTCGATGGTGCGCGGCTTGAGCTTCAAGATGGCGCCCTGGGCGCGGGCGTCCATCACCAGGTAGACCTCGTAGCCACGCGGTCCCACCGGCACCATGGCCAGCTCGTAGAAGGTCAAGAGGGCGCGCACGATCTCGAAGATCTTGTCGGGCGGCGCGCGCAGGTTCGTCGAGCCCAGGATCTTCTTCTCCTTGATCTGCTTGAGGCTCGGGTCCCAGACGATCGGGGCCTTGCCGGGCGCGGTGCGGCCCACGGCCTTCAAGAAGTCCTCGATCGAGATCTCGTCGCCGATGGCGATCTCGGGATCGTCATCGGCCGCCCAGGCGGGGGCTCCGCCGCTCACGCCGGGGAGGGTGGCGGGGGCCAGGAAGAGCCCCAGCGCCAGCCCGACGGCGAGGAGAGCGCCGAGGGGTCGAGTCAGGCGTCGCATGGCGTAACGTCCTTCCTTCCGAACCGGAGTCCTGCTGGCCCCGCGAGGGCCATCCCAGGCCGGGGACGCGTGTACCCACGCCCCGGCCGCGAGATTCTCCCCGCCACCCGCGGGGTTGTCCAACGTCCGAAGGCGCTCGGAACGCGGCTTGGACGCGCGCGAAGCCCCTGGGCTTTCGCCCTTGGCCCTGCCCGTGACCTCCCCGTGATGAAGGGACATCCGCCGGGCGCGAGGGCCCGCACGGCGGTGGGCGTCGTGCCTGTCCTTGACCGGGGGGCCGGGGGGGCTACCTTCGGCCCCTTGCCCCTGGAAGGCGGGTCACGAGGCCCCTTCCACCAGCTCGTCGTACGCGGAGGATGCATGGCCGTCCGAGTCCAGTCGAAGGCGAACGAACCGCTCGAGAAGACGCTGCGGCGGCTGCGCAAGATCTGCAACAACGAGGGCATCACCCGCGAGCTCAAGCGCCACGCCTACTTCGAGAAGCCCAGCGAGCGCCGGCGCCGCAAGGGACGCGAGCGCCTCAAGACCATCCGTCTCGCGCAGAAGGCCGCCGAGCTGATGGGCTCGTGAGCGGGAGCCGCGTCGCGGCTCAGTTCACTAGCTAACCGGATGGGGGAGTGGGGCCTGGTTTCGGACGGGGTACGCTGACGGGGGAGTCCTCGCACGTGCCCACGGTCTCGGAACCCGCTGCGCGGATCGCCCCGAGCGGAGCGCGGGGCGTGCGGGCGCTGCTGACGGCGCTGTTCTTCGTGTCGGGCGCCGTGGGCCTGGCCTACGAGGTGGCTTGGACCCGGGCGCTGCTGCGGCTCTTGGGCAGCACGTCGGCGGGCTCGGCCATCGTGCTCGGCGTGTTTGTGGGGGCGCTGGGGGTGGGAGCGCGCTGGGCCGGTGGGCGTGCCGATCGCTCGCCACGCCCGCTGCGCGCCTACGGCCTCCTCGAACTGATCGCCGCGCTGTGGGCGCTGCTCTTCCTGCCCCTGCTCGGGCTGCTCGACGGGCCCTACATCGCTGTGGCCTCGGGACTCGGCGAGGGTCTGCGCTGGGGGGTGAGGTTCCTGGTCGCAGCGTTGCTGGTGGGCCCGGGCGCGTTCCTGCTGGGCGCCACGCTGCCCTTCATGGTCCGCGCCTGGCCGCCGCGCGCCGACGGTCCGAGCCGCGCGGTGCCCTGGCTCTACGGGATGAACACCCTGGGCGCGGTGTTGGGCGCGTGGGGCACGGGCTTCTTCCTCGTCGAGGCGCTGGGCGTCGCGAGCGCGCTGCGTCTCGCCGTGGCGCTCGGGGCGCTGGTGGGGGCGCTTGCGCTGCTCGCCTCCGCGCGCGGGCCCTTCGCTCCCGCGCGCCGCGCCCAGGCCCCTGGCACGCAAGCGCCCCTCGCGCGGCGCGCGCTGTTCGCGGCGCTGCTCTGCGGGTTCCTCGGTTTGGCGACCGAGGTCCTGGGCTTTCGCATCCTGACCTTCTTCGTCGAGGGCTTCACCACGTCCTTCGCGGCCATGCTCGGGGTGTTCATCCTGGGGCTGGGCCTGGGCAGCCTCGTTCTCGGGCCCTGGGCCTCGCGCACGGCGCGACCCGGGGTCGGGCTGAGCGTGCTGGGCCTCGGGCTGCTGGGCTGCCTGCTGTCCACGGGCCTCCTCGTGCTGCCGCGGCTGGAGGGGCTGTTGCAGGAAGTCCGTGCCTGGGCCTATGCCAGCGCCAGCGGCCCCCAGGATCTCGAGACCGGCCATCGCCTGGTGGCGCTGGCGGGGGCGCTGGCCGTGTTCCTCGTGCCCGCGTTCCTCCTCGGGCCGACCTTCCCGCTGTGCGTGCGCTGGGCGCGTGGCGACGGCGCGAGCGAGGCGCGCGCCCTGGGTGCGGTCTACCTGGCCAACAGCGTGGGCAGCCTGCTCGGTCCGCTGGTCGTCACCTTCCTGCTCCTGCCGGGCATCGGACTCGTCGACGACCCGAGCGTGCTGCGCTGGAGCCACGTGCTGGCACGCAAGCCCGATCGCACGCTGCTGGCCGTGCGCAGCGACGACGTCACGACCGCCAGTGTGATCGAGACGGCCGACGGCGAGCGCATCCTCTACACCGACGACTTCGCCGCCGCCGCCACGGGCCCGCAGTACCGCTACATGCGCCTGCTGGGCCACTTGCCGGCGCTGCTCGCCCAGCGCCAGGAGAACGCGCTGGTGATTGCGTTCGGCACCGGCACGACGGCGGGCGCCGTGGCCCGGCATCCCGGCGTCAAGCGTCTCGAGGTGGCCGAGGTCAGCCGCGCGGTGATCGAGATGGCGCCGTACTTCGACGAGGTGCACGGCGGCGTGCTCGACGACCCGCGCACGCGGCTGCTGGTGGACGACGGTCGCGAGGCGCTGCTGCTGCACGCCCCCGACCTGGACGTCATCACGCTCGAACCGCTGATGCCCTACAGCCCGGCGGGGCTGCCCTTCTACACGCGCGAGTTCTATCAGCTGGCCCGCGACCGGCTGCGCGAGGGCGGCGTGCTGTGCCAGTGGGTGCCTGTCCACGCCATGCCCGCCGCGATGTTCGCGGCCCTGCTCCGCACGTTCTTCGAAGTGTTCCCCGACGGCGACCTGTGGTTCTTCGAGCAGAGCGTGGCACTCACGTCGGGCGGTGTTGC
>JANOFW010000214.1:0-5877 GCA_031413835.1 Planctomycetia bacterium | reverse complement strand
GAAAATGCTGGATTTTCTCCCATGTGGGCGGAGCTGTGAAGGTCGGTCCATTGTATGGTGATTTTTCATGGTATACCTCTCCGGTAGATGGCTTGCAGGATGCGCAGTATGATGATCGCTATTGTTTCACTTTTGATGATTTCACTTTTCAATATGATAACAACGGGCAGTCTGTGAATCCGTGGAATGGCTATCAGGCTGAGAATTATGATCCGGGGATTAGTGAATTTCTATTCCTGGAAGGAACTGGAGCGGATGGCCGGGGTCGGCGATAAAGTCAAACGGGGGCTCGCAGTTCTCCGAAGTTTCATCGGAGCCCTCAAGGTGACGGTGGATGATATCACCTACGGGCTGGACATCGACCCCGAAAAAGGAACTGCCGATAGCGGCGACCTGGAAATCGATTTGCCGAGTCTCTTCGTGGCCATCGGTGAAGCCGCCGAGAATCGCAACAGCGCCGTTGCCATCTTGATTGACGAGGTGCAGTACTTCATCGTGACGCGTCAGCCCTTCCCGGGCCCGGGCCTGGCGGTGCGCGTGGCGGGCGAGGTCACCGAGGAGCGCCTCACGATCTTGCGCGCGGCCGACCGCGTCGTGCGCGAGGTGATCGAGGCCTCCGAGGTCGCCCAGCGGCTGTGGCAGTGGTTCGCTGTGCTGGTCCCCGTCAAGACCGTGGGCGTGATGGGCGACGAGCGCACCTACGAGAACGTGGTCGCCGTGCGCGCCGTCGAGAGCAGCGACGGCATGACCTGCGACTGGGCCGACCTGGGCAAGCCCCTCCTGGCGCGCCTCTCCGGGCGCATCATCAACGAGGTCCGCGGCGTCAACCGCGTGGTCTACGACATTTCAAGCAAGCCGCCGGCCACCATCGAGTGGGAGTGAGGGCCACGGCGGGCGGTCGGGCGGATCAGGAGGGGGGCGCGGGGGAGGATCCAGGGGGAGCCGTGGGGGAGGCAGCGGCAGGAGCCCCGGCGCGCGAGGGCAGGAACGCCTCGCGGTAGTAGGCCAGCTCGGCCACCGACTCGTGGACGTCGGCCAGCGCGACGTGCGTGCCGGCCTTCTTGGGCGGTGCGTAGCGCGTCGGGTACCAGCGCCGGAGCATCTCCTTCCAGGAGGAGACGTCCACGTTGCGGTAGTGGAGATGGTCGTGAAGCCGGCGCATGCGCGACCAGAGGAACTGGCGGTCGGTGTGGACCGAGTTGCCGCACAGGGGCGAGGTGCGCGGGTCGGTGTGCTTCTTGAGGAAGGCCAGCGTCTGCTCCTCGGCCTGGGCGCAGGAGACGGTGGAGGCGCGTACGCGCTCGAGCAGGCCCGAGGCGGTGAAGGTCTCGCGGCTCCACTTGCTCAGCGTCTCGAGCTCGGCGTCGCTGGCGTGCACCACCAGCGAGGGCCCCTCGGCCACCAGCTCGAGTTCCTCGGTCGTCACCAGCGTGGCGATCTCGAGGATGAAGCAGCGATCCGGGTCCAGCCCGGTCATCTCGAGGTCGATCCAGGCCAGGTTCGCGGCGCGGTTGCCCATGGGCGCGGGATGCTACTTGGCCCCGCCCCCAGCGCCCCCCGGAGGCATCCCGCCGCCGCCGCCCTGCCCGCCGTCCCACTCGGCCTTGGGGGTGTAGCCGGCGTCGTCGCGGCCGATGCGGGCGTCGTCACGCATCACGTTCCCGTACAGGCGCAGCACGTACTGCGCGCCGCCCTCGACCGTGGCCTTGGCCTCGGCGTTGCCCTCGCAGACGTCGGCCACGGCGTCGTAGAAGTTGCGCACGCCGTCGAGCATCGGGCCGCCCATCGCGTTGTCGAGCGAGGGCAGCATCTTCTTGCGCATGAAGTCGGCGCTCTTGGGGTCGCCGATCTCGGAGAGGGCCCAGGCCAGGTAGGTGCGCTTCAAGCTGTTCTCGCCGCGGCCACCGCGACGGCCGAAGCTGGGCGGTCCCACCTTCTGGAGCTGATCCTCGAGGCTGCGCGCCGCAGCCACATCCTTGGCGAAGTGCGCCAGACCCACGATGGCGGCGCAGGAGAGCGCCTCGGTCTTGCCGGAGGTGATGCGCCGGTCGAGCACGGCGCGTACCTTGGCGTCGCCTGCGCCAGAGCGGCCCAGGGCGCGCAGCTGGTGGCACAGGATCATCTCGACCTTCTCGCGGTCGAGCCGGCCCTTCAAGCCGTCCACGGCCTCGGGATCGCCGATGTACTCGAGGCTCACGGCCACGTTGGCGCGCAGCTCCTCGTCCTTGACGTCCAGGCGCTCGACCAGGCAGGCCGTGGCGGCCTTGAAGCCGGGACGGCCCAGGGCGCGCACGACGTCGATCTGGGCCCCGACGTCCTTGTTCTCCTCGAGCCGAGGCAGCACTTCGACGATGGCCTTGAGGTTGGCGCCGTCCTTGTCGTCGAGCAGCAGGCGGCGCAGGGCCTCCTTGCGTGTCTCGGAGGGCCCCTTGACGACGGCCTCGATCAGCTCACGGCGCCACGCGCTGGGGTCGGCGTCGGGCGCGGGGGGGGCCGCGGGGGCCGGGCCGGCGTCGGGCGAGGGGGGCGGCGCGGCGGGGCTGGGCGTGGGCGGCAGGCTGGCATCGGCCTTGTGCTTGGCCAGCGCCTGGTCCATCAGGTCGAGCATGGCCTTCACGGCGCGCTCCCCGGTGCCGTGGGGCCAGTACTCCTGGCGCGAGATGAGCTTGCCGTCGGGGAAGGCGAAGATGTGCTGGGGCGAGACGATCAACCCCTCGATCGCGTAGCGCGCGCGCAGCTCGCCGAAGTCCTCCGAGGAGCCCTCCGCAGTCAGGAACACGCACACGAACTGGCGCGAGCGGCCGACCACCGCGGGGTCCTTGTAGGTGACCTCGCGCAGCTCCTTGGCGGCGGCCTCCACGCGGCCGCCGTCCACGCGCTCGCTGTTGATGCAGACGAGGAGCGGCTTCTTCTCCTTCAAGGCTTGGGCGTAGCCCTCGGTCAGGGGCTTGACCCAGCTGATCGTGTCGCCCGGCTGCGCCGCGGGCGGCTCGGCCGCCGGCGCGGGCGTGGGAAGAACCGCGAGGCACAGGCCAGTAGCGAGCACGAGAGCGATGCGCATGAAGCGCTCCAAGCCCAGAGCGGGGCGGCACCCAGCATAGTCGTACCGCGTCCCGGGGCGCGGGTCTCGGGCGTGTTCGGCTGTCCGGGACCTAGGCCCCGGGGGGGCCAGGAGGCGCCCAGGGGGTCCCCCAGCGGGTGCTCGGGGGTGTTCCGGGGCGGGGGACCGTGCCGAACGCCCGAGGCGCACGACGTCAGAACTCGACGGGGGTAGTCTGCGGGGGACGCCCCGCAAGGAACGCATCATGACGAGAGCCGCCGCCCTGGTCGTCCTCGCCATACTCGTCGCCGGGGCGCTCCTCGGCTGTTCGCGCGACGAGGAGCAGGGCCCGGCACGCGCCGCATCGTCGGCGGTCGATCCCGCGTTCGTTCCCCGGCTCGAGGCGGCGGCGCGCGCCTACGAGCAGTTCGGCCGGGTGGACGACCTGGGTCGTTGGGCGCCCGAGATGTGCGCGGCGCCCCTGCCGCCGGCGGCGCGCTTCTCGGCCAGCACCGACGCGACCACGCACGGCGGCAAGCTGTACTCGATGTACGCCAAGGATCGCGGCGCCTACGTCAACCTCTCCAACCTCAACGAGGCGCGCTTCCGGCCGTCGGTGGCCACCGAGGTCGCGGGCTTGGAGGACTGCACGCAGGTCGTCGTGAAGGAGACCTTCGCACCGGTGGCGTGGAAGCCGGCTGCGTCGGGTGACCCCGAGGCCGCGGGCCGCAGGAGCCGCTCCGAGCGCGACGAACACGGTCTTCAGCCCGCGCTCAAGGACGGTGCCGCGTACGCAAGCGGCGCTCGTACGGGGCTCTTCGTCATGCTGCGGCTCGATCCCATGACCGCGAACACGGACGACGGCTGGGTCTACGGCACGGTCGCCCCCGATGGCACTGTGACGTCCTGCGGCCGGGTGGCCTCGTGCATGGCGTGCCACGCACAGGCGCCCCACGGCCGCCTGTTCGGCCTGCCGGCCGCGGAACGCTAGGGGGACGCCAGAGAGGTCTGCTCCTCCGCGCTGTTGAGTCTCCGACGCGCGTGGACCGTTTGTGGCAGGCCTCGGCACTCCGCGGCGAGGGCGGATCCGGGACTTCCGCGGGCCGCCATCGGCGCCTGGGTGGGACCCGGTCGCGTGGCGAAGTGGTGGCGCGAAACCCGGCAGGATCGAGCCGTGCTCGGTAGACCCGCGGTAGGCACGGAGCCCGACTTGTCCGCACGTGTGGACAACAAGAATCCGCAAGAAATGGCCCTCGCACGGCCTCGACGCCACGGCACTCAAGGCCCGATCCACACCGTTGGGGGGGGGCGGGGGGGGCCGCCGCCCGACAGACCGGGGGAGGTCGCCGGCACGCTCCCCCGCTCCCAGTGGGCGCTCTTGCCGACCTCGGCCCGACCCCCGTCGCATCGTCCGCGGCCTCGTCTGTGGCGCCGCCCCCCTGACCGTGAGGCCGCCGCGCGGGACCTGCAGGCTCAAGCCCGTGGACGTGCGAGGCGGGCTCCGTACGGCTCGGCACCCGCGCTAGGGAGCCCAGCCCGGATCGAAGTCGGGACCAATCTCGAAGTCGTCCAGGATGAACCCAAGATCGGGCATGTCGGCCGTGCCCCAGTACCCCACCACGTTGACACCGGCCTGCCATCCGATCACGCCCAGGCCGTCGGGCATGTCGAGCCGTTCGCTCGACGGAGCGGACTGCCGCGGCGCATTGGCCCACGTGCGGAAGTCCGCCTTCCCGTCGGGACCCGACACGGCCTCGAACTGAAGGTGCGTCCAGCCGTCCACGGCGGCGCTTCCCGTGGCCTGCGGCTTGGGCACGGGCCCCGGGTGATCCGACGCCGTCACCAGGACGCCCGGGTTGCACGACCAGCCGATGTTCACGTTCGACTGGAAGCTGGCGTAGCGTCCGACCACGGCAGGCTGGTGGAAGTCCCCGGAGAGGCCCCAGTCGCCGTAGCGGTGCCACACGCCGGCCGGCGGCGCCCAACCCATGTAGGAGTAGTCGAACCCCAGGCTGCCCCCGGCATTGCTCAGGGCGGGCGTGAGGTGGATGATCCAGCGGGAGTTCGGCGTCGTGCGCGTCGTCCCGAACAGGATGAACTTCGCCATGAACTTCTCGAGCGGGAAACGCGCGCCAGCATCGAACTTGATGCGGAAGCGCACGTAGGCGCGATCGCCCGACACAGGGGCGTTCTTGAGGGGCGCCGTCACCCAGCCGGCGTGGAACTGGTGCCCGCTCTTGCTGCAACTCGGATCGTCCGCTGCGCAGCCGTGGATCGTCACGTGCGGTGCGGGCGAGCCGCGCCAGCCCTGGTCGTCGGTGTGGCGGGTCTCCCACGTGGTAGCCGACTGCGGGGAACGGTTCGCGAAGTTGTAGAGCTTCGATCCGTTGGCGTTGAGGTCGCTGAAGTCGGCGCGGAACCAGGTGATCACGCTCGCGCTCCCGCCGGCGCCACCGCCGCTCGCTGCCGGCCCATCGGGAGCTGCCGAGCCGGGCGCGCCCCAGGGAGCGGCCAAGGTGAACACGACGACGGCGGCCCGGAGCACGCAGCTCATGACTGGACTCCCATGCGGATCGCGCCCAAGTCGACAGCGGGCGAGATGCTCCGGCGGGCGCTGATCCTGCAGCTTGCCCGCGGCAGGAGGTTCACCTGCTCCCAGCTCCGGAAGCCGGCCTCAGGGACCCGTGTACCTCACGACGAGGAGAGGGAGGATCCCGTTCCCGAACGAGTCGTCCCCGTCGTTGAACTGCGCGTAGTCGTCCAATGCGTCCGCGTCCGAAGCGAGGGGGAATCGGAGGCGAAAGTCGGAGGTCGACCGTGCTGCGGCGATGTCGGCC
>JANOFW010000213.1:0-2374 GCA_031413835.1 Planctomycetia bacterium | reverse complement strand
GGAACACTGCTGGCCGGCCTCGGGGCCCTGGGCGCCGTGGGCTGGTGGGTCTTCGCGCACGAAGGCGCGGCGCCGGTCGTGCCCCCCCGGCCCCCCTTCGTCGTCCCCTGCACGCTGGCCACGGTGGAGCGCGGGACCCTTGAGCTCTCGGCCACCTTCACGGGCTCGGTGCGCTCGCTGCAGCGCGCGCGGGTGGGCTTCGACCTCGCCGGGCGACTGGCGGCGGTGCACGTGCGCGAGGGCGACCGGGTGGAGCGCGGGGCCGAGCTCGCCACGCTCGATCCGCGCGAGCGCTCCGCCCTGCACGCCGTGGCGGTGACCTCCTGGGAGCGGGCGAAGAAGGAGCTGGCGCTGCTCGAGGCAGGCGCGCGCACCGAGGAGCTCGAGCGCGTGCGAGCCCAGGTGGCGGCGGCCGAGGCCGACGCTGGCTGGACCTCCGCCGAGGAGCGGCGGCTGGGGTCCCTGGTGGAGGGCGGCGGCGTGACGCGCTCGACGCACGAGTCGATGATCTCGCAGAAGAGCGCCGCCGTGGCGCGGCTCGAGGCCGCCAAGGCCGTCCTGCGCCTGACCGAGGCCGGCGCACGCGCGGAGGAGCTCGAGGTGCAGCGCGCGCGCGTGGCCGAGGCCGCGGCCGTCATGGCGCGCACGCAGGACGAGATCGATCGCACGCACTTGAAAGCGCCTTTCGCCGGACAGGTGGTGCGCCGGCTGCTCGCGCCCGGCGACACGGTGCTGGCCTTCAGCAGCTCGGGCGTGCTCGAGCTGGTGGACCTGAGCGCGCTCGAGGTCGAGCTCGACGTGCCCGCGCGTCACGCCGCGCGCCTGGCCGACAAGGCGCCGGTGACGCTGACCGTGGACGAGTTCCCGGCCTTCTCCCTGACCACGACCCTCTCCGCCGTGCTGGAGGAGAGCGGAGCGCGCAGCGGCAGCCGGCGCGCGCTGGTGAGGCTCGAGGAGGGCTCCGACCCGGGGCGCGTGCTCAAGCCGGGCACGTTCGTGCGGGCGCGCGCCACGCTGAAGCCGCTCGAGGGCGTGGTGCTCGTGCCGGCCGACTCCGTGCGCCGCACGGTGGCCGGCTGGGTGGTGGTCAAGGCGGTGCCTCCGGCAGAGGCCGGCCCGGCCCTGCCCACGGCCGCGTTCGTGCCGGTGCGGCTGCTCGAGCAGAGCGAAGGCCGAGCCGCCATCGAGCCCTTGGGGGAGGACCTCAAGGCGGGCGAGCGCGTGCTGGTGGTGGGCGCCGACATGGCCTTCCCGGGCGCCCCGCTCTCCGAGCGCCGCGAGGCTCCGCCGGCCGGGCCCCCCGGCGGCCCCAGGCCGAAGGGAGCGGCGCGGTGAACCCGATCGCCGCGGTCGTCGCGCGACCCTACCTCGTGGCGGTGGCCGTGCTGGTGAGCGTGCTCTTCAGCGTGCTCTCGATCCAGCGCATCCCCATCCAGCTCAAGCCGACGGTGGACGTCCCGCGCGTGACGGTGAAGACGGGCTTCCGCGGAGCTGGCGCGGTCGAGGTCGAGGAGCAGATCACGCGCGAGCTCGAGGACGCGCTGCAGCGCGTCGAGGGGCTGCGCAAGATGACCAGCACCTCCTCGGACGGCCAGAGCGAGATCATCCTCGAGTTCCCCTACGGCAGCGACCTGCAGGCCGCCGTGGTGGACGTGATCAACAAGCTCACGCGCGTGCCGCGCCTGCCCGAGGAGGCCGACGAGCCGGCGGTGGAGATCACCTCCGAGCCGGGCCCCAACGCGGTGATGTGGATCGCGCTCAAGTCGGGCTACGAGCCGGCGCGCGTGCGACGCGTGCTGGAAGACGAGATCCGCCCGCGGCTTGAGCGCGTGCGCGGCGTCTCGGGGCTGTTCATCGCCGGCGGCGCCGAGCGCGAGATCCAGGTGCGGGCGGACCCCGAGCGCATGGTCGGGCGCGGCGTCTCGTTCCGCGACCTGGCGCGCGTGCTGCGCAGCGGCAACCTGAACGTGCGAGGCGGGACCGTCGAGACCGACGAGCGCGAGCTGATCGTGCGCACTGTGGGGCGTGCGGTGGACGCCGAGCAGCTCGAGTCGCTGCTGGTACGTGACGACGCCGAGGGCGGGCAGGTGCGCCTGGGCGACGTGGCCCGCGTCGTGGACACGACGCGCGAGACCACCGACTACGTCTCGATCAACGGCAAGCCGGGCATCTCCATCGGCATCCAGCGGCGCACCGGAGCCAATGTCGTGGAGCTGATCCGCGGGGTGGACGCGGCCGCCGAGGAGCTCAACCGCGCGTTCCTGCAGCGCGGCCTGGGCATCGAGCTCGTGCCCGTCTACCGCGAGACGACCTACATCGACGCCGCCATCTCCTTCGTGCTCGACAACCTCTGGGTCGGCTCGCTGCTCTCGAT
>JANOFW010000212.1:0-7456 GCA_031413835.1 Planctomycetia bacterium | reverse complement strand
AGGTTCAAGTCGATGTCGCGGGGCGACTCGAGCGCGGCCAGGATCGCGCCCTTGGTGATCTCGTGGAACACCAGGCGCTTGATCGGGATCTTGGGCTTCAAGACCTCCACCAGGTGCCAGGAGATCGACTCGCCCTCGCGGTCCTCGTCCGTGGCCAGCCAGAGCACGGTGGCGTCCTTGAGCAGGCGCTTCAGGTGCGCGATCTGCTCGCGCTTCTGGGCGGGTACCACGTAGATGGGCTCGAAGTTGCTGTCCACGTTCACGCCCGTGCGCGCCCAGGGCTCCTTGCGCAGCGCCTCGGGGATCTCGCCCATGGAGGTGGGCAGGTCGCGCACGTGGCCCACGGAGGCCTCGACGACATAGCCCGCGCCCAGGTACTTGCCGATCGTCTTCGCCTTGGCAGGCGACTCGACGATCACGAGGTTGTTCTCGGCACCCTTCTTGGCCATGGCGGGGGGCGAGGAGCTCCGGGGGGCTGAGCGGGGGGGACCGCGGGGAGGGGCGGCAGAGTAGGCACCTAGGCGGGCCCGTACCCAAGCCTTGGCGCCAGCGCACCGGCGCTTGGGCCAGGAGCACGACCTGGGGACTCTACCCCTTGAGGGGCCCCGTCCCGGGACACGACCTCCCCGCGACCCGCGGCTATCCTCGCCCCCGCACGCCCCCGGAGACCTGCATGTCCTTGCGTTCCCGCGCCCTCTCGCTGCTCGTCCTGGCGGCCGTCCAAGCGCCCCTGGCCGCCGAGGAGGCGCCCGCTCCCACGCCCGAGCAGCGCATGGCCGCCGTGCTCGCCGCCCTCCCCAAGCCCGACTCGGGCGCGCGGCTGGAGTTCGAGGGCGAGATGCTCGACCAGGGCACCGTCGTCGGCACGCTCCGTCTGAGCGTCGAGGCCGCACCGGCCGGCCAGGCGGGGGTCTGGCAGGCGGTGGACGAGATGCGCATCGGCCCCAAGGGCGAGGAACTCTACGTGCGCTGCGAGGCTCTGCTGGACGAGCGCCTGATGGGGCTGGAGGGCCGCACGGTGGCCCGGATGCGGGGAGAGCCCGACGTGACCCTCACCTGGAAGCGCAGCGCCCAGGGCTACGACTTCACGCGCCAGGAGGGGGAGGCCGAGGCGACCTCGATGCCCCTCGTGAGCGTGGCCGTCCGCGTGCCCACCCTGGCCGCCCTCGTCTTCCTGGCGCAGCACCTGCCCGCCGAGGGCGCCGCGCACGCGGTCGGGATCCTGCTCGTGGACGTCAACCTGGGCGCGGATCCGGCCGTGCGCGCCCGGACCCAGGTGCTCACGCCGCTGGGGGTCGGCGCGGTGGACGTCGGGGGCGTGCCGTCGAAGCTCCCGCGCGTGGCGCTCACGCGCGCGGGCGAGCCCGAGAGCGACAGCACCCTGGCCCTGGCCCAGGACAGGAAGGGCCTCGTCCAGGTGAACGGGCCGGGCGGGGAGCCGATGCTGCGCCTGCCGCCCAAGGCGGGTCCCTTCGACTTCGCCGCGCCGGCCACAACGGCGCAGGGCGCGGCTCTCAAGGCCGCGCGGGCCTTCGCCGTGGCCGACCTGAAGGCGCTCGAGGCCGTGCTCAACTGGCCGAGCATCGACGCCAAGCTGGCGAGCAACCCCGCCTTCAGCAGCCTGGAGCCGGCGGCGCGGCGCGCGAAGCTCTTGGAAGAGCTGAGCGCGGAGCTGCAGGCGATCCCTGCCGAGACCATCGAGATGGTGCTGCGCGGGATGACCGACGCGCTCGAGGTCGAGGACCTCGGCAAGGACCGGGCCCGCGTGACCTTCCCGCCGCTCTTCCGCAGCATGAAGCTGGTGGTCAAGAAGGTCGGCGCGGTGTGGCTGCTCGACGAGCTGCCGGGGAACGGCTAGCCATGCGCGCGAGCCTCGCGATCGTCGTCCTCGCGCTCGGCGGCTTGACCTGCGCGGCCGAGGAGCCTGCGCCCCCCGCGCCCCCCGCCGTCGAACAGCCCGCGCCGGCCATGCCGGCCTCCAAGATCGAGGAGGCCCTGGCCCGCAGCGCGGCGTTGCGTGCCTCGCTCCCCGCGCCCACCGAGCCCTGGACGTTCGACGGTGAGCTCACGTTCGAGGGCTTCCTGGTCGGCAGGTTGTCGATCCGGGCGGAGCCCTCCACCTTCAGGGGCCAGCCCTGCTGGCAGGTGGTCGAGCGCACGGTGCGTGAGGCGGGCGAATCGCGCGTGGTGAGCGAGATCGTGGTCACGCTGGCCTCCGACCTCTCGCTGCTGCGCGGCGAGACGGTCCATCGCGCACCGGGGGGCAGCAGCGTGACCTCCTTCGGCTGGCGGGACGGCGTGCTGGAGGTGATCGAGCAGCAGGACGGAGGCGAGGCTCGCAGCGGCACGCCCAGCGTCGCGCCCGCCTCCACGTTGGGGCTCTTCGCCCTCTCGCGCTTCGTGGCGCACCTGCCCAAGGAGCCCGCGCGCGACTGGAGGCTGCCGGTCTTCGACCCGCGCTTCGCCTTCGGCGACGACTCCGGCAAGCCCCTGCCCGCCGATCTGGCCGACCTGGCGCTGACGGTGGTCGGGCCTTCGAGCGTCTGGCTCGGGGCCGAGTGCTCGCTCCCCACGCGCACGTTGGCCGTCAAGGCCGAGGCCGCCTGGGGTCGCGCCCTCACGCTCCAGGTGGACGCGACCTCGCGCGCGCTCCTGGGCGTGGACGGCGGCCTGCCCCGTGTCCGCATCCGGCGCACGGGGGGGATCTGGGGGCACACGCCGCCGCCCTGGTTCGATCGCGTGGGGCAGCCGCCGGCCAGCGCACTGGACGTGTTCGTCTCCTTCGGCCGCGGCTACCACCTGCCCAAGCGCGAGCTGCTCGAGGGCGCCTTCCACTGGCCCAGCATGCGCGAGGCCGAGATCGCGGCCGGCTCCTACCCCGCGGACGTGACGCTCGAGAAGGTGCGCGAGGACTGGGTGGCCGAGTTCGAGCGCATGAGCAAGCACCGCACGGAGGGCGACTGCGACGACCTCGTGATGCAGCTCCTGACCACCGCGAAGATCACCACCAACGCCGACGGCAGCGTCAGCATCGCGGCCCTGCCCGTCTTCGGCGGCCACGTCTTCCACTGCGCACCTCTCGACGGCCGCTGGTGGATCACCAAGCTCGAGTGACGCGCCCGGGGCGGGCCCTCAGCTGACGCGCGGAAGGGCCAGCGTGCGCCGCCTGACGGCGCGCGTGTCCAGCGGAAGGGGCACCGGTAGCGGCGGGCCGTGAGGCTCGCGAGCGGGGCGTGTGCGCACGTCTTCGGCACGCTTCGCCAGTACGCGGGCGAGCAGCGGTGCGACAGCGGACTCGACTCGGGGGCGCTGGGGGAGGCCCGGCGCGGCCACGTAGGCGTCGAGGAAGGCGAAGGGGTCGTCGGTCGGCCACAGGAGGCTCGCGCCGGCGGCCAGGCGGGCCAGATCCCGCAGGCGCAGGCGATCGAGGCTCGATCCGGCGGCGACGCGGCGGGCCTTGGGCGCACCGATGGGCAGGCAGCGATGCCCGTTCTCGGAGAGCAGGATGTTCTTGGGCCAGCAGTCGCCGTGGCGGTAGCCGGCGTCGTGCCAGGCGCGTACCGCCCGCGCGAGCGGCGCGAGCAGCGCGCGGCCCCCGGGCGCGGCCAGCAGCGCGTCCGCGGCGGCGAGCCCCGGCACGAAGGGCCGCACCAGCGCGCTGCCGAGCAGCCGGCCGAACGCGCCGCGGCGCTCGAGGATCAGCAGCGGCGGCGGCACGTCGATCCCGCAGGCGCGCGCGAGCAGCAGGCCGTGCGCCTCGGTGCGCTCGCGCGAGGGGCGCAGCACGCTCTTCCAGGCCTTGCTGCCCGCGGGGCGGCGCCACTTCACGAGCAGCGGGCCCGTGGGCCCCTCGACGCGGGCGGCGGCGCTGTCGCGGTCGGTGGAGAGCGTCGTGCCACTGGCCGCAAGCACCATCCACCCGGCGACGGAGAGCGCGAGGTGATCGCCCAGCGCCGCGGCGGCCTCGGGTCCGAGCCAGGCGCGCTCGTGCACGCCTAGGCTCCTTCGACCCGGAACACGGCCACGGCCACCAGCGAGAAGAGGCTCGCGAGCCGCAGAGGTGCGCCGTCCAGCACCAAGCCCTGCGTGCGCGCCTCGGCGGCGATCTCGGCCGGCAGCAAGATCGTGCGCCGGCGCTTCACGCGGCTCAGCCCCTGGATGCGCGCCTTCCAGGTGCTGGCGTCGCTGAAGGAGAGCACCACGCGGCGCTGGGCGACGCGGCGCAGCTCCTTCAATACGCTGGCGCGGTCGGAGGCCGCGGCCAGATGGTGCAGCAGCCGGTGGCAGACCACGGTGTCGAAGCTCCCGTCGGCGAAGGGCAGGCGGTCGGCGGAGGCCACGGCGAAGGCCACTCGACCCTGCCGGGCGTGCGCGGCGAGCGCGTCCTGCGCCTCCGCGACCATGGTGGGGGAGAGATCGACCGCGGTCACGTGCTGGGCCCTCTCCAGCAGCGTGGGCACGAGCCGTCCGGCGCCGCAGGGGCAGTCGAGCAGGCGCCCCGACGCCCCGGCGCGCTCGAGCGCCCGCGCCACCGCCTTGAGCTCGCGTCGATTCGACCAGCGGCGCACCGGCGAGGACTCGTACTTGCGCCGGTAGGCCGCCGCTCCCTCGCTGCTGCCGTAGCGCTCGAGGAGGTGCGTGTCCATGCGGTCAGGGTACCGCTACGATCCTCGCCGTGGACCCGGCTTCCGACCCCCTGCCCCTGCCCGCCGGCAGCATGCTGGCGCACTATCGCCTGGGCCCGGTGCTGGGCAGCGGCGCCATGGGGACGGTCTACCAGGCGCACGACCTGGGCCTGGAGCGTGGCGTGGCGGTCAAGGTGCTGCATCGCGAGATCGCGCAGGATCCGCGCATGGTGGAGCGCTTCTTCCGCGAGGCGCGTGCCGCCGCGCGCGTCAACCATCACAACCTGGCGCACGTCTACTACGTCGGCCAGGAGGGTCCGCACAGCTTCTTCGCCATGGAGTACGTGCCTGGGCTGAACCTCGAGCAGGCCGTGCTGGAGCAGGGGCCGCTCGCGCTCGCCGAGGCCGTGGACCTGCTGGCGCAGGCCGCGCGTGGGCTCGAGGCGGCGCACGCGGCCGGCCTCGTGCACCGCGACGTCAAGCCCAGCAACCTGATCCGTCGTCCCGACGGCGCGCTCAAGGTGACCGACTTCGGCCTGGCGCGCTCCGTGACGGGCGAGGTGGACCAGAGCGGGGCCGGCGCCGTGACGGGCACGCCCACCTACATGAGCCCCGAGCAGGTGCGCGGCGAGAACGCCGACGCGCGCACCGACGTCTACGCCCTGGGCCTGACCGCCTTCTACCTGCTGGCCGGCTGCCCGCCCTTCCCTGGGCCCACCCTGGGTCGAGTCCTGAGCGACCAGCTGAACGCGCCGCTGCCGTCCCTGACCGCGCTGAGGCCCGAGCTGCCCCCGCGCGTGGACGAGGTGCTCGAGCGCCTGTGCGCCAAGGATCCGGCGCGCCGCCCCGCGCACATGGGGGAGGTGCTGGCGCTGCTCGAGACGCTGCGCCCTCGCAGCGTGGGGCGGGCGCCGCTGGCGGCGCGCGGCTCGGCCTACGTGCTCGACTGGGTGCTCACGCTCTTCGCCTTGGCGGCGTTGCTCTTCCTGCTGGGGGTGGTGCTCGGCGAGCCGGTGCGTGCGGATGCGACGTGGCCCAAGGCGCTCTTCTGCGCGCTGTGGGCCGTGGGCCAGCTCGGCATGGAGTGCTGGCGCAGCGCCTCGCTCGGCAAGCAGCTGCTGCACCTGGCCGTGGCCCGCCCCGATGGCCTGCCCGCGCACCGCAGAGCGCTGCTGCTGCGCTTCCTCGTGCGCTCGCCGGAGTGGACCCTCGGGATCCTGCCCCTGGGGTCCTGGTGGACCTTCGGCTGGATGGAGGCCGCCTCGGCCGTGGCGGTGGGGGCCGGCGCCGCGTGCTTCCTGATCACGCGGGGCCGGACCTTGAGCGACCTGGCCTCCGGGACGACGGTGATCTACCGCCACCCAGCGCGCGCCTGAGCACCGCGTGGAGGACCGCACGGCGCGTGCCTCAGCGCGCGCCGTATAGGGAGCGACGAGGTCAGCGCCGGGGCGCGCGCCTCTCGTGCTTGTCGTCGTCGTCATCCTCGTCCTCGTCGTCATCCTCGTCCTCGTCTTCATCCTCGTCGTCGTCGTCGTCGTCTTCCTCGAGCGCCTGCATGAGCTGGTGCAGCTGCGCGCGCAGCTGCGCCAGTTCGCCGCGTAGTTGCTCGACCGAGCCCGCCATGTCGCCCGGAGGCGGCATCGCAAGCCTGGGCCCTGCGGGCCCAACCAGCCGCTGGGCCGCGGCGGCCCGTACGGCGACCGGACGGGAGTCCCCCGCGCGCAGCGCGGTGAACCTCGCCGGCCCCTGCGGGCCGTCAAGCGCCTGTCCCTGCAGCACGATCATGGCCGGCTGGGGCGCGCCGTCCGGGCCCACGACGCGGCCCTGGCCGATGGGGCGTCGGTCAGCAGGCGGAGGCGGCGGCGGCCGCGGGGGCTGGGCCTGCGGGCGAGGGTGGATCGGACCCCGACGGAAGCCGCCCACCGACGCCGGCGGGCACTCCTGGGGCGGCGGGGGCGGCATGGGACGCGCCTGGGCCGGGGCGCGCCGGGGCGGGCCCGGGATGACGCCATCGGCGGCGCGCTGGACCTCGACGAAGCGCAGGTCCTGGCCTTCGTGCTTGATGAAGTTGCGGCTCGCGTCGGGTCCGCGCCCTTCGCCCTCCGCCGCCATCTCCATGCGGTGCAGCGCCCGTTCGACTTGCTGGGCCTGGTCGGGAAGCCGGGCTTCCTTCAAGTGCTTGAGCGCCTGGCGTGTGTGCTCCATGCGCTGGTGCAGGTCGTCGGGCGGTCCGGGGCGCTTGCGCTGCGCGCCCATCTCGCGACCCATGGCCTCCAGGTGGAGTTGCAACGCCCTCACATCCGCCTCTTCCATCTCCATCTTGGGCATGCGGCGCTCGCCCCCCTGCATGGCCTCGTGCAGCGCGCGCTTGGCCTCTTCGAGCTGCTTGCGCATCGCGGCCAGGTCGGGGTCCTGTTTCGCGTGCTTCTCGCGCATCCCCGCGAGCTCCTTGCGCGTCTTGCGCAGGTGTTCGAGCGCCTGCTCGAGCTCCTCGACCTCGCGCTCCCGGCCGCCCTCGCGCGCCGCGACGAGCTTCTCTTCGAGCGCGCCGATCTTCTTCTCGATCTCCTTGTCCGACGGCGGGCCCTTGCGCTCCTTGCCGTCGAGCACGATGCGCAGCTCCTTGGCGTCGCCCATGAGCTTCAGGGCCCCGAAGGCCGGCGCGTCGCCCGCGCCTGGGCCCACGGGCACGCCGAGCTCGGCCAGCGCGTGCATGGCCTTCTTCCACGCGGCGCCGTCCTCGGAGTGGACCTTGAGCACGCCCTCCTTGATCCTCACGTTCACGGCCGGGTGGTGCTCCTTGAGCTCGCCTGCGGCGCGCTCGAGCAGCT
>JANOFW010000211.1:0-2288 GCA_031413835.1 Planctomycetia bacterium | reverse complement strand
CGGAAGAAATCGCGCAGCTGAGCTTCCGAGCGCAGGTTCGAAGTCATCAGCACGATCGTCTGCGAGAAGTCCACGGTGCGGCCGTGGCCGTCGGTCAAGCGCCCGTCGTCGAGCAGTTGCAGCAGGATGTGGAAGACGTCCGGGTGCGCCTTCTCGACTTCGTCGAGCAGCAGCACGCAGTGCGGCTTGCGGCGCACGGCCTCGGTCAACTGTCCGCCCTCGTCGTAGCCGACGTAGCCCGGCGGAGCGCCCACCAGACGCGACACGCTGTGGCGCTCCTGGTACTCGCTCATGTCGATGCGCACCATCGACTTCTCGTCGTCGAAGAGGAACTCGGCCAGCGCGCGCGCGAGCTCGGTCTTGCCCACACCCGTGGGCCCGACGAAGAGGAAGGAGCCCACCGGCCGCGTGCCCTCGGAGAGGCCCGCGCGGCTGCGGCGGATGGCGTCGGCCACGGCCGTGAGGGCCGTCTCCTGGCCTACCACGCGCAGCTTCAGGCGCGTCTCCATCGTGAGCAGGCGCTGGCTCTCGGTTTCCAGCATGCGCCGCACGGGAATGCCCGTCCAGCGGGCCACGACCTCGGCCACCTCCTCCTCGCCGACCTCCTCCTTGAGCAGCCGGCCGGCGCCGGACTTGGAGAGGCGCGCCTCGGCCTCGGCCACCTGCTTGGTCAGGCCCGGCAGCACCTCGTAGCGCAGGCGCGCGGCCTCCTCGAGGCGCCCCTGACGCTCGAGCAGCGCCTGACGCTCGCGGCCCTCCTCGAGCTTGCCCTTCAGACTGCGCAGCGCCTCGAGCTCGGAGCGCTCGCCCTGCCACTGCGCCGTCAGGCGCTGGGCCTGCTCGCGCTGGTCGGCCAGCTCCTTCTCGAGCGCTGCGAGGCGCTCCTTGCTGGCGCGGTCCTGCTCCTTGGCGAGCGCGATCTTCTCCATCTCGAGGCGCGCCACGGCGCGCTGGAGCACGTCGAGCTCCTGCGGCACCGAGTCGATCTCCAGCCTCAGGCCGCTGGCGGCCTCGTCGATCAGGTCGATGGCCTTGTCGGGCAGCTGGCGCGCGGGCAGGTAGCGCGTCGAGAGGCGCACGGCGGCCACGATGGCCGCGTCCTGGATGCGCACGCCGTGGTGGCGCTCGTAGCGCTCCTTCAAGCCGCGCAGGATGGCCACGCTCTCGTCGTGCCCGGGCTCCTCGACGTAGACGGGCTGGAAGCGGCGCTCGAGCGCCTTGTCCTTCTCGACGTACTTGCGGTACTCGTCGAGGGTCGTGGCGCCGATGCAGTGGAGATCGCCGCGCGCGAGGGCGGGCTTGAGCAGGTTGGCCGCGTCGGCCGCGCCCTCGGCCTGGCCCGCGCCCACGATCGTGTGCAGCTCGTCGATGAACAGCAGCACGTCGCCGCCGGCGGCCTCGATCTCCTTCAGGACCGCCTTCATGCGCTCCTCGAACTCGCCGCGGTATTTGGCTCCCGCCAGCAGCTGGCCGAGGTCCAGGGCCAGCAGCCGGCTGCGCTTCATGGCCTCGGGCACGTCGCCGGCCACGATGCGTCGCGCCAGGCCCTCCGCGATGGCGGTCTTGCCTACGCCGGGGGCGCCGATGAGCACGGGGTTGTTCTTGGTGCGCCGCGAGAGCACCTGCATCACGCGGCGGATCTCGGGATCCCGGCCGATGACGGGGTCGATCTTGCCCTGGCGGGCGCGCTCGGTGAGGTCCACGCAGTACTTCTCGAGCGCGCCGTAGCGCGCTTCGGGCGAGGCGTCCGTGACGCGCTGCGAGCCCTTGACCTGCTTCAATGCCTCCTCGACGGCGCGCTCGTCGGCCTGGTGCGTGCGCAGGAGCTCGAAGGCCCCGCCCGAGCCTTCGCCCAGGATGCCCAGCAGCAGGTGCTCGGTGGAGACGTACTCGTCGCCGCCCTTCTTGGCGGCCTTCTGCGCGCGCTCGATCGCGGCCTTGAGGCGCCGCCCCAGCACGGGCTCGCTGCCGCCCTCGACGCGCGGGATGCGGCCCAGCGCCTGCGTCGAGAGCGTGGTGAGGTCCTGGACGTCGGTGCCCGTCTTCTGGAGCACGGCCGGCACGATGCCGTCCTGCTGCGTCAGCAGCGCGTGCAGCAGGTGCTCGGGCGTGAGCTCCGGATGGCCCCCGGCCGTGGCCTGAGCGTGGGCCTCCTGCAGGGCTTCCTGGCTCTTCAACGTGAAGCGTTCGAGGTTCATGGGTGGCTTCTTGGATGCCGGACGGGGGTGGGGATGAAAATCAGGCCCGCGCGACCGAGATCGCGCGGGCCCGGGGGGCGCCGTCAGCGC
>JANOFW010000210.1:0-3746 GCA_031413835.1 Planctomycetia bacterium | reverse complement strand
AGGGCGAGCACCAACGTCCGCCAGGGATACGCGAGCGCGGCGTGCAGCCACTTTCCGTACGTCGCGTGGGCGCAGGGGGCGGCAGGGGCGCGAGCGGCTCGAGCGGCAGCAGCGTGCCCAGGGGCGTGCCCGCCAGCGCGGCCCAGGCCTGCGGGTCGTCTCCCGCGGCCAGGAAGAGCCCCAGGCCGTTCTCCACGAGCAGCGCCAGGCGCCGCTGCACCTCCGCCTCCAGCCTGAGCGCGCTGGGCGCGTCCAGGGCCAGCACGTGGAAGCCCGGCGCACCCCCGGCGAGACGCGCGGCGATGTCGGCGGGGGCCAGGGCCTCGACGTCGAAGCCCTGGGCGCTGGCGGCGCGGCGCAGCGGATCACGCTCCGGGTCGGCCAGCAGCATGACCACGCGTGGTCGTTCCTCCACCTGCACCTCGGCCAGGGCCAGCGCGGGCAGCTCTGTCGTCGGGGCGTCGGCGCTCGGCACGAGCGTCAGCGCCAGCAGGTGGCGCCCCGGCGGCAGCTCGAGCCCTTCGAAGAGCAGCTCGCGCGTTGCGCCGCTACCGCCTGCAGGGGCGGCGTCGGGGACGGGGGCTCCGGCGAGCACGCGACCGTCGGCCAGCAGCAGGGCGGACTGGCCCGGGGGACCCTCGACGTCGGCGCGCACCTCGAAGGCGCCGCGCACGCCGCCCGTGGGCACGGAGAAGCGCGCCACGCGGGCAAGAACCGCGCTCGTGAGGCGCGGGCTCGGCAGCACGCGCGCGTCGAGCGCGATCGACGCGCGCGCGAGCTCGTCGGCCAGCTCCTCGAGGCCCTCGAGCCCGGTCGCCGCCGAGACCAGCAGCAGCACGCGCCCGGACCCCTGCGGCCCGAAGACCGCGCGCGCCGCCGCCAGCGCAGGCGCCACGCGCGAGCCGGCCGCGGCCGGGGGTTCCTGCGCGGGCGCGGTCGAGGGCGCTGCCGTGGGCCAGCCTGCCGCGAGCGCCGCGCGCAGGTCGAAGGGCCTCGTGGCCTGGGCCGCGAAGCCCAGCGCCAGGGCCGGGGCGTCTTGCGCCGCCTCTGCCCCGATCTCCTCCTCCAGCAGCTGGCGCGCTTCGGCGCGGCCCGCGGGGTCCATGGCCGCGGAGCGGTCCAAGGCCACCACCAGGCGTCGCGGGGCGCGCTCGCTCCAGCTCACGCCGGGCTGCGCCAGCGCCAGCGCCAGCAGCCCGAGCAGCAAGCCGCGCACGAGGAGCCGCGCGCGGCGGCGTCCGGGCGAGGCGGCGAGCTGGCGTTCGCGCGCCCAGGCCACGAGCAGCAGCGGCACGATCAGCAGCGCCCACCAGGGTTGGGTGAGCGTCACGCCTGGCTAGCGCAGCAGGACCGGATCAGCCCAGGTGACGCGGTCGAGGGTCTCGTCGTGCCCGCCGTAGTCCACCGCCAGCACCAATTCCTTGACGCCGCTGACGTCGAGCGGGCCCACGCGGCGCGCGGCCTCGAGACCCGCGACCCCCTTGGCCTCCCACAGCACGCGGCCGTCGCCGAGCACGCGCACGTCCACGTCGCCGGGCACGGGCACGCGTCCCTTGCCCAGCTCCTCGGCCTCGTCGTCGATGCCCACGAGCGCTTCGAAGGTGGTGAAGCCGCCGACGAGCGGCAGCGTGATCGTCGAGCCGCTGTGCACGGCGAAGCCGTGAGCGTAGACGGTGCCGTCGAGTCTCAGGGGGCAGCCCCGCGGGCGGCGGCCCACGCGCGCACCGCGCTCGCGGGCGAGGAACTCCGCGGTGAGCGAGCCGGCGGGCGTCGCCAGCAGGGGCGTGTAGCTGCTGGAGAACGGCAGCAGGGTAGCGTCCACGCAGGCGCCGCCGCGCCAGCGCAGCGCCCGGACGGCGCCGAAGGGTACGAGCGCCACCAGCGCAGGGTCGCAGGCAAGCGTCACGCTCAGGCCCGTCGCGGCCTCGCCCGTGGGAGCCGCGGCGCTGTGCAGCAGGTCGCCGGCCTGGGTCTCGACCTCCGTGAACGCTCCCGTGGGAGGCACGACGGGGTTGTCGAACTGCGCCACCAGCAGGTCGGCCCAGGGCACGACGCGCTCGCGCCCGCGCTCGAGCTCGATGCTCAGCCCGTCCGCGCGCGCTTCGAGCAGCGTCCCGGCGAGCTCGTCGCCGCTCACCAGCGCCAGGCGGTCGGACCCGCTCTGGGCCGGGAGCCGTCCGGCGGGGTCGTGGCAGGGGCCGGCCCGCGCCGCCAGCGGCTCGAGGCTGCGCAGCACCTCGAAGGACAGGGCCAGGACGCCGAAGGAGGCCGAGCGCACCTCCAGGCCGTCGGGCGCCGCAGCGTAGCTCTCGGCCAGCAGCACGTCGCCGTTCACCAGCGTGACGCGCAGACGATCCCGCGCCGGCGCCGGGGAGGCGGAGGGCGGGACGCGCACCTCGCGCAGCTCCGCCAGGGCGAGCTCGCGCGGAGCCTGAGCGCCTGGGACGGCGAGCCGCAGCACAGCGGACGTCAGGGCCTCCAGCGTGCCGCGCAGGCTGGCACCCCTGAGCGGCAGCACCTCGACCCCCGCCGCCTCCGGCTCCTCCGGCGCCGCGCCGGCGGCCGTGAGGTGGAGGCAGAGGACCCCGCCGAGGAGCAGACGCTGGGCGAGAGGCTGGCGCATGCCCGGAGTGTCGAAGGGGCAGGGGGGAGCGTCAAGGCCGGCACTCCCGCAGACCGGTTGCAGGCAGCGCCGCCTGCGGGTACCGTCCCTGCGCGTAGCCTGCGTAGGCGCTGGGGGTGTCCGGCGCTGGGGGGAGACGTCGCATCTCGCGGCGGCTCCCGGGATCCTCGCCGAACCCACCATGGCCCAAAAACCCGACGTGGACCGGCCCAGCGAGGGTGGTCGACGTCTCCCCCTGAACTGGTGCGGAAGGTCCGTGCGCGGACTGGTGCGCCAGAACAACGAGGACACCCTCTGGGCCCACCCGGTGGGGGTCCGCGAGGGCGGGGGCGATGCCCAGGGTCGGGGCAGCAGCGCCTGGCCGGGGCTGCTGCTGTGCGTCGCCGACGGCATGGGCGGGGCCCTGGCCGGCGAGATCGCCAGCGGGCTGGCCGTGAACATCGTGGGCGCCGAGATGGCCCAGCGCGTGGGTGCCGACCCCCACCCCGCCGCGGCCGCCCCCGTCGCGGCCGCCCCGGATCCGGGCGGCAGCGACGCGCTGGTGCGCACCCTGGTGGGCTGTGTGGACTCGGCCCACGCGGCCATTCGCCGCGAGAGCGAGAGCAACGCCCAGCGCCGCGGCTTGGGCACCACCCTGACCGCCGTCTGGATCGTGGGCGAGGAGTACGTCGTGGCGCAGGTCGGCGACAGCCGCGCCTACCTCTTCCGGGCCGGGCATCTCAAGCAGCTGACCAAGGACCAGAGCCTGGTCGGCAAGCTGATCGAGGATGGCATCATCACCGAGGAAGAGGCCGAGCGCATCGCGGGCAAGAACATCATCCTCCAGGCGCTGGGCACCGAAGAGCCCCTCGAGCCGGTCGCCGAGCGCTTGAAGGTCCTGCCCACCGACCTGCTCCTGCTGTGCACGGACGGGCTCTCCGGCGTGGTGAGCAACAAGGACCTCGAGGACGACCTGCGCCGCGGCGGGACCCCCGCCGAGGTCTGCCAGCGCTTGATCGACCTAGGGCAAGACCGACCAGGAGGTGCGCGACTTTATGGTCACGCGCTATGGCGACTACGTGCTCTACCGCCCGCCCGTCAAACCCACCACCTGGCTGTTGTGGGGCGGGCCGTTCGTGCTGCT